>DAOLFJ010000051.1:0-20412 GCA_035326365.1 Saprospiraceae bacterium
ACAGGGTTTAAAGTATTATCTTTAGTTACTACTACTTGATCCGTAGCTGTACAACCATTTTTAGTAACCGTGACCGTGTAGGTAATATTTGATACATTTGATGGTAAGCAAACTTGAGGATTAGGAATAACCGATGAAGAAAGGTAAGTTGTTGGACTCCAAGCCACTGTACCTCCTAAAGGAGCAACCTGTGAAAGTGTGCCGCCTATTTCAAAACAACCACCTGAACCACAAACGGATCTATCATTTCCAGCAGATGCTGCAACAGAATTTCCTATGGCTATTTGCTTTGTATAATTAGAAAAACAACCATTTGAAGACTCAACATACAAAGTAATATTTCTATTGGTTGCAGCTTGAGCATTTGTCCAAGTAACGATCTCAGAAATATCATTAAAATCACCATCTTGTGTAGATCCACCGTCAAATGTCCAAAGATAAGTGGCACCATTTCCAGCATTTATTGCGGTAAAATTTGCCGGAGTATTTGTGCAAATATTTGTAGGACCATTGATTCCTGAAATGGGCAACTGCTCTATAGAAATCATGATATTATCAGTAGCCTTGCAGCCTAGTTGGTCTGTTACGGTTACTATATAAGTTCTGTTTTGATCAGGGCAAACTAAAACAGAAGAAGTACTAGCCCCTGTACTCCAACTATAAGTTACTGCACCAAATGCGCCAGATACGCCCGTTGTTAAAGTAACACAAGTACCGGCACAAAGAACAACATCTTGGCCTGCACTAACATTAATTGAACAAGTCGAAAATCCAAAGTCATAACTATGGTTTGTTTCTCCTGGTAAGCCTGTCGTAAGTAAGATAGAAGGTTTGTTTAATATCGCAGTGGGAACTCCGAACCCTTTAACTTCACCATCACTATCAATTCTATCGTCTGCACCTTGATTTGGCTTTGTCAATACATAAGTTTGTCCTCCTGATTCTAATCCATTATTATAATTTTCAACTGTAATATAATACTGAGTCGACGGGCTAACGTTTAGAAAATAATAATATCCTGCAACATCTGTTGTTGTAGATGCTTTTTCAGTACCATTTATATCAAACAATTTTATTGTTTGTCCTGCTAGTGGCAACTCCTTTGGATCTTGGATACCATTTTTATTATCATCTACCCAAAGGTAATCACCTATTTCTAAAGGTGCAGGATCACAGAAAAACTCAATATCTCCTAGTCCATTAGCTTTACCAAATCCCTGAGGATTATTAACATCAGTCTGAATAAATTCATATCCATTTAAGGTAGATCCATCTATTACAGAAAACCTCATAATACCTTGAGACCAAGCTCTGAATGGGTCGATAGCTGTAGAGATAGCTTCTCCAGAACCTGTAAATTTACCTAATGCACCAGTTGCAACTTCATTATGACAAAGGAAATTATCGCCACAGAAGAATTCACCACCACCAGGTCCTTCGCCGTTTCCAGAACCGCATCCTACTTTACCTTGAGAAACACCATTATTTTCTAATGTAAATGTTCCGTCCCCATTGGGATCAGCTCTAAGTATATCTCCTGGATTAAATCTACTAATAAGATTGGTAGAGCCTAAAATTGGTTCATAATTTTGAAAGCCATACATATCACCTTCTCTGTTTCTTAAACCAATAACCATCGACCCATCTACTTCAAATTCCATATCAGAAAATATAGGTTGTGAAGCATTTGTAGGGTACTCACTATCCCAAGGTCCCCATTGAGCTCCATCACACCCTACTGTTGGTCTTGTCCAATCTATTGGAAAAGTTAATATAGGATTAAAATTGAAACCAACATTTGGTGTGTATTCAAACACATAACCTGTTGGTACTCCTCCTGTTGATTCGCCACTACAAACTCCACTTACAAATAATTTTCCTCCATAATATTTCAATCCGAATGGTCTCCAATCATCTCCACATCCTGGATTTGGAATAGGAATATTTAATTGTAACGTTGGGTTATTAGATACAGGATTTCCTATATTGATACCAATTAGAGTTTTTTGAAATAAATTTACTGCATATAAAGTAGCTCCATCATCTGATACATCGATATCACCAATTCCTACTTTTCCTATTTTCCCGAACGCTTCAACATCGTATGAAGGTTCTCCAAAATTAGCAGGAATATCTCTAGCTCCAATAGAACCAACATTAACTCCTAAGTTACTTAGTTTTAAGTAAAGATTAGGGCTTCCGGCTGATCCTGAAGAAAAATCGATTTTATAAATAGCATCCAAACCACCAAGACCTAAGCCTGTATGCCTTTTTAAATATGCTGAATAAAATGCTTGCTTACTATAACGTTGATATCCTACTCCATACAAAGAACCCACAGTGCTTTGTGTAGCTGCTGAAGCCGAAGGCGTATAGTCGGCCGAGCCAGGAAATCCTTTGTTCTGATAGTTGGCTGTCCAAATTGCTGTTTGTACAGCAGTACTTCCACCTAATAATCCATTTCCATTTATTTGTTGTGGTACCGTGTACATAGGATTATCCGTATGACAATAATCACTTGGCACAGAAATCGCCAAATCTGCATTACAAACAGGACCACTTATATATCTGACTTGTAAATTATCTTTATTTGCTTCTTTAGTGACAAAATAATTTAATGGAGGAGTAAATTCCAATCTATATCTTTCACCATTTGCAAAACTTACGTTAGGAAAGCTGTATGAACCAGTTGCATTTGTTGTTGTCTGAGCCACTAATTCAGAATTACCAGCAGCATTCGAGCCATATAATTTTACAGGCACATTTCTATACCCTTGAAAAAATTGATCATTGATTGAATTATAATTAAAATCTCCATAAACTACGCCTGAAATTCCACTCGATCCATTAACCCCTACAACGTAAATTGCTGAATTTGTACATCCATTATCATCAGTAACGGTAACTTTATAAGTGCCCGCAGAGACACCAGATATCGTACTTGAGTTCTGACCACTACTCCATGCATAACTAGGACTTCCGACTCCAGTGGCACTTACACTTATCGATCCATTTGAAGTACCACAGTTTGCACTTGTCAAATTGACCAAACTTATTGTTGGCTTCGCAGACACTTGTACAGTAACCTGATCAGTAGCCGAACAACTACCAGATGTAATCGTCACGGTATAAGTTGTTGTCACAGAAGGACTTACTACAATTTTATAATTTTGCTCTCCATTACTCCATGTGTAACTAGAGCCTTGGGGAAGAGTGGTGATTCCATCTGAAACGGAAAGAAAAGCTGATTCACCAATACATATAGTTTGATCGATTCCTGCATTTACTGAACAATTCTGGCCAATTATATAAGACTTCAGAAAAGTAAAGAAAATAACAAAAAAAATAATACGGGTAGAAAACTTAAACATAAATTCTCAGATTTTTAGGTTCTATTAAAAAAATACAAATCAAGGTTGTGTAAACTATAATAAATCTACATTAAAACTCTAGACTTAAAAAAAATATCAATGCCACATAAATTACATCTCAAAAACTCAAATAAAATAAAAAATATTAAAGTTCAAATTCTTCAACATCGTCTTGAAACTTGATAGATACCTAAGAGTATGTTAAAATTTTTATTGCCTTATTATCAATATCTTTTAAAACTGACTTCAAAACAATCTAATCGTTTAGTTCACTAAACTCTTTAATTCATTTATCTTCAGAACCATAATTTAGTGATTAGCAACTAAGATTTTTTTTAAACATACTCTTAACTGCTGGACTATTTTATTCAATATTTAATTGATAATCTAATGTTTTACTTTATTAACCAAGGTACAAAACGCTGGATGATCAAATTTTAACATTTTTCGGATTAGACTCAATTTTGATGCCCTTAATACCATTTAACTGAGCAACTTCTTGAAGTTCCAAAAGATTTTTGACCCCTAATTTTTCAAAAATTCTAAACTTATATGTACCAATGGTAGAAGAATGTAAATGGGTAACATTACAAATTTCTTTACTGCCACGACCGCTAAGAAAATAACTCATAATTTCAAACTCCCTTGCGGTTAGTGTATCAAAAGCATTATTAGCATTATTTCCTCTGATGACGTCTTGTGTAAACAATTTTGATAAAAATGCAGATACATAAATTTCACCATTAAGAACAGTGGACACGGCATGAATAAACTCTTCATTAGAAGTTTGTTTACTGATAAAACCTCGAGCGCCAAGTTTTAAAAAACGTTTTGCATACATCTCTTCAGAACTCATACTAAACATAAGAATCTTTTGTTTAGGGTGCGCCAATAATATTAGTCCAATAAGTTGGTAGGTATCTGTATCAGGTAAATTAACATCCAAAATCACTAAATCAAAATGATTCTTTTTAAGTATATTGATGCAATCTGTACCATTTTTACTATTTGCATATTCATACATCTCTCCTGCTGTCTGCATTATTAATTGGATACCACTATAAACTATCTGGTGATCATCAACAATAAGTATTTTTTGTAAATTACTCAAATTCTCCATTTTTTTAAACATTAATTTTAGGGCCATCGATAATCGAGAACAAAGCTAGCGATATATTCACCTATAAATATATAAATATAGCATTACTTATGTTTAAGAATATTACTACAATTAATCCATTTATGATTATAGTTGAATAAAAAGATAGGTTATATTTGTTTTTTACAGCCCTCTGAAAAGTCAGACTGAATTACAAAAATAATTTTGCAATAATGGAAAGTAGTATAAACAGAGTTAAATGTACCACAAAAGAGAAATTGATTATTCTGTCGGAAGCTGAGATGAATGGCGTAAAAGTAACCCTTAAAAAGTTAATTTATTTTCTGACAGAAGGAATACAATTTCTGAAGTAAATGATATATAAGGCAATGGATACATACACCATTCATTAACAAACTTTTTTAAATTTTTCGTTTGGTTCGATTTCTTAAATTCCGAAATCCAAAAATTGACTTGATCTTTTAAATATACCATCTGATTATTTTGGATGCAATGTAACGGACAATTATAGTGACCTAGGACATGGGTCTTTGTAATGTGGATACGATACTCCAAAGCTAAATTCAAGGAAGAAAATAAATTCATAGTGAAATAAAAAGGATAAACTTAAGAACGTCTTGTATGCGTTTGATGAATATAAAATCATAAATCGAAGAGATTAAGTTTCTAACAACAAACCATTAAACCTAATCTCCTCAAAAACGTATAGTGCAAATTATACGCCATCCAAAGTATAAAGCGATGCACCATTTCCAAGTGGAAGGCTATATGCTAGCTGGTCAAAGTCAAAACCAATTCTTGGCGCCCCTACTATTCCTCCAGAAACTGTTCTCTCAAAATTCACACCGTTAAAATCATTGTCTAAGAAAGTTCCCCTTAGTTCGGAACTGAGTAAAATATCTGCTGGTAGATTTATATAAGGATTTGTTTCATTGTTGGCAGTAGCTTTTTGCCTAATTCTAATATGTCCTCTTAATTCAAAGCCAGGTGAAACTGCGGTTAATATTCCATTTAAAGCCGGCGCTTGAAGCGGACCTGGTATAATGTTTGGAAATAAAGCAAGAATACCAGTCTCGCCAGGTCCAAGCAATAGATTAGTTGACTTAAGTGTTTTGTAGAGTCTAAATGGAAACGGAGGAACTGTCGTTGTTAAGAGTTGAGCTCCAGTATTAGCATTAATATTATCTCCTAAATTTCCGTCATAAGCTAAGTCAAAATTGCGAATGCCTGTAGCATCAAGGGTAAATTCTCTTAATGCATTTAACGTAGGGTTACTTGCCATAATATAACTCACACTAAAATATAATGGCCTATTGAGCTCAAGGTTTGTAATAGTAAGAAAGTGTCCTTGGATAACTCATTTAAAAACTGAATTGAAACCTTCGTCTTGATCTGGAATCAACACATTATTTGGAAAAACTGGTCCTAACGGAGCTATTCTTTTAACTAGAATTTCAAAAGTTGAGATTACTTGATTTTGCATAACATTTACTTTTTTAAGATAATTTAATAATATGCAAAGGTATTATGTTTTGAATACCTGAAAATATAACTTTTGTTATATGCCATTAAATACAGTATATTAAATAAACAGAATAGACTATAAGCAAAACTATATTTTAATAAGCAAATTACCTTATAATATATAGAAGATGTACGTACCAAAGCCTTGGCAGCTGTGCTGAAAGTGGTGGAAGGGTTCTTTTAGTTTACATAAAGCAAGTTTAGTTTAAAATACCATAAAGTGGAAATCTTAACTTCTACATAATATTGCCTTTATACCAAAATACTGCAAGGACTCATAAACGCCAAATAATATCTTGAATCGATAACATAATTTTTTAAATCAGCATATAACAAAAGTTATATTGCACAACTTTATAATTCATTTTATTTTTGTTCGAAATATTGGGTTACTTTTTAGGTTGTGGTGCATTAATCTTAGAAATCTGATAAATTAAAATCAAAACAATCATGGGTAAAAAATTAAAAATTTGTCTTGCAATGGGAGGCGGCGTCTCCTTAGGAACATTTTCTGGTGCTGCTTTAACAGAAGCATTAAAAGTATTGGTTCTCTACGGTAGAAGTAGCGATGGAGTAAAGTATGATTCAGTGGAAATCGATGGAATGAGTGGTGCAAGCGCCGGGTCGATTGCTTTAGCCATTATAATGAGGTGCTTAATTGATTATAAATCCATGTTACCTATTTTACTTGATAATGATTTATCAAAAAATGAAACATTCACTGAAAATCAAATTGAAGAAAGAGTTGTACATATTTATAATATTAATAAAGATAATCCCAAATTTGAAATCATCATAGCACTTGAGGTCGCACAAATAGTTCAAAAGTATATTTGGGTTAATACTTTGGACACAGATAAGTTATTTACTAATAATATTCCCAAATTTGGAGAACCATTTGGAATATTATCAAGAAATGAAGCCATAAATACCGCTAAAAAAATACTCTTGGGTGGAGTTGAAAAAATAAATATTGAAAATCGGAAATTAATAACAGAACAAGCCTTGATGGCTTTTACGATGGCTAATTTGTCTCCAATTGTTTATGGTGAAAAAAGTATAGACGATAAAAAATATACTCCTCCTCTAGTAAAAACGCTGCAAGCTTCTACCAATATAAACAATCATAATGAAATCAGAGTATTTGATCTTCATTTTGTAAGTCCCTTGATCTCTGATACTAGATATATAACTATACCATCTCAAAATAAAGAATTATCTAAAAAAAGAGCTTTAAATGATAAGGATACTTGGTCAGAAATATTGGCTAGTGCTATTGCCAGTGGAGCATTCCCAATTGGTTTTCCACCTGCGATCATAACAAAATATAAGGAAGAATATTCAAAAAACGAGTGGCCCAAAGATGAAAATATCAAATATTTGAACTTTGCTTATGTAGATGGTGGAACTTTTAACAATGAACCTATAAAAGAAGCATTTAAGCTAGGTGCATATGTGGATTTTTTAAAAGGAGACCCAGATATTAGAGAAAAAGAAGATAGGTTAATTCTATTTGTTGATCCAGCCATTCCAGGAGATGCTAATGTTCGACAATTAAAGTCTCTGGATCCTATAAGAGAGATAGATGATTCAGAATTTAAAGTTAAACAAACACCAACAAAAATTATAAATGTTACCATCGATCTTCTATCTGCTGTAGCTAGTCAATCCGAAATCAATGAAGAAGGGAAAGTGCATGAATTTTACCAAAACGCTATTCTAAACAATTACCTTTTAGACTATTTTAAGAACTTAAAAGTGCTAGATTTAGAAAATGTTTTGAATCCTAAATTTCTTGAATCTACATACAAGACATTATCACATTCGCTAAATTCAAGGTATATTTCTATTGGAACTCGTGATGTCAGGAAGTATATATATTGGAAATATAAACTAATTTGTTCTTTAAAACAGCAACATGCTTGTTTAGGCGAAGAACCATTCAAAGAGATATTTGATCTAATTGATATACATGTTACGGATAAAATAAATGAAAATATAATTTCAGAAATAAAATATATTATAGAGTCAGAAGGTTGTAATCCAAAAACAGAAACTGTAAATATTGGATCAAGTTTATTTCTTGCCATAGCAGAACTTGGGTTAAATCAATTTGGAAAGGATGTTGATGCAGAAAGAGCAGGTATATTTCCAATTCAGGGGCAAAGTGGAGATTTTAAAGTAGAAAACCTGCCTGGCCATGAAATTGCTGCATTTTCAGGATTTGCAAGTAAAGATGCTCGTGAAGCTTGTTTTGCTAAAGGTAGACTTGATGCGCTCAAATGTTTAAGTTCTAATGACTTCAGAGAATATCACTACCACACAATGTTAAATCAAAATTCAGAGCCAATTAACTCATATATTGCTAACCCTATAATCGATAAAATTTTAAAAATATTTGAATCGGAATTTAGAGAACAATACAATAAATGGGAAATCTCTTTTGAAGATGACATGGAAAAAAATATGCGTAAAAAAATAGTAGATAGAGTTTACAATATTATTACTTCTGTTACATCTGGAAATAAGTTATCGTTTTCTAAAATGCTTGGTTATGGGTGGAATTTTCTGTTTAATAAAAATAAATTAGTGAAAGAATTATTAGATGAAAAGGTCATTTCACCACAAACGATGCATACTCTTACCCATAAAACTAAAACCATCGCTATAAAATTTAGATATAAGGGAAATGTTAAATCTACAGTATTTGAATTAGAAAATAAAAAATCAAAATCAGTTAGGTCTTATTATCACAAAGATAAAGAAAATTATTTATACTTTAAATGCTATTTGGTTATTGTACCTAAACTAATGCAAGATGAAGATAAAGTCACCGACTACTGCTACTTGAGCCTTAGTGAACATGTAGAGAATAAAATACTCAGAGATTTGAATCAAATCAAAGATGCGTCTGACATTAATAAGATATTGTCAATCAGATCTGATAATACAAAACCTGTTAATAATTTTAATTTAAGTAGCACAGATATCCTGACTTTTATTGAAGATCACTATCAATTACTAAAATACAACATAAATCCTGTGATTGAAATTGAAAGTAATTCAATGAAGGTTTGTGATTTAAGCGAACCATTGGCTAAAGCGATCAATCCTGGCTGGGAGCCATTTATCTGATTCATTTATTTCAATCACATCTTATAATCTCATCATGGTCTTCGATAATAATATTAATACAAATAAACTACTGTATCCAATTCTCTTTGGTCTTATAGCATTTATAGCCACAGTCACTTTTCTCAATTATTCTTTGAAATGGCCAGAAAAACAGATTATATCAAAATCTGGTAATATCATAGCATATAAACCTGCTACAAATTTTGCATCTTCAAGTATTCCAGACACTTTATTCTCACCTCATAAAGTTTCATTGTTCCATAATGAGAATGTTTTGCAAGCTAAAAGATTTATTTACAATAGACACCCGCTACTCCTTATATGGGTTATGACTGTTGGTGTATTAATCGGGTTTGGGTTCAGTTTCATTCCAATATTCACCAATAAAATCAGGGAATATGGATTCAAATGGTCCTATTTTATTTTTGCAACTATATTCATCTTTTTATTATTCTTGCCTCAATTTATGGGTACACAAGAAAAAGTACATAATCTCATTATGCCAAGAGATATACATGATATTTTTGGCATAGGTTTTACCAAGTATGCATTAATATTGAATTCATCTGTACCGTTTGTACCTATAATATTTTGGATAGTCTTGATGATAAGTATGATTGTGTTAGCTTATAATAAAAGATATGATGTACAAATGATCAAAATATTAAAGTTAGACTTCGAAGGATTTTACATCGTAGTAGCTATATGTTTGGGGTTAAGTATATTTAGTAATAGTATCTTCAATACAGCTACTAATAAAATCCTAAGCGCCACAGGTGATTTTAAGATGTTGCCTAATGAATTTGCTTTCATCAATGCAATAATTTACAGTTTTGTATTAGTGTTGTCCTACATTTTCATAAGTGGATACCTAAATAGTTTACTCGTAAACAATGCCACAGACCAGACCAATACCGATCTTACCTATAAATCATATGGCGAGAGTCTTAAAGTCATCTTGTCTATGATGGCTCCATTTTTGGGTGGCTGGGTCGCTGATTTGGTGAAAATGGTGAATGGGTAGCAGAATTACTTGATCAATTTATAAAAGTATTAGTTACTATATGCCCATGTTTCTGAAACTCTCGGACAGCCTTTTCGCTAAGAATATCAAGCTTATCAGGATTTGTTTCGTCTAGGTTTATAGTACAACCATTATCCAATTCTGAGTCAATTCTGAAATATTCAAACTTCTTTTGTGATGAACTTTGGTTATTTTTAGAAATAAGTTTAATCAGATTTTGAGTTTGTTGTGATTGGCCTTGAAAAAATAGATCAATTAATCTTTTCTTTATAGGGTTAATCCAGTATAAGATACCAAATTTTGAAACTTTCTTTTTTGAATTAGATTCTGTAAATTTTTGATGACCCGTCCCGATTGACAATACCTGTAATTCTGATATATCTTTGTCGAAATAGGTTTGTGCTTCAATTATTGCTGTCAAGGTAGGATTATTGCAGTATACACCGCCGTCAACTTTATTTCTGAATGGGACTTCTACGTCATTTAAATCAATGTAGGCTGAAGAATATGGTTTAAAATATGTAGGTGCTGCACTAGTTGCTAAAGCTACCATGTAAACAGGAATGTGAAAGTCTCTATTAAAACTTTCATGATATTTAGATTTTATGATTGAAGGTTCCCCTTCCTGCAGGTCATAGATTGGAATGCAAACAGGTACTTTGCAATCTATCATTCTAGGTTCAATATTATTATTATATTCTGCAAATTTTATTCTGATTAATTCTTGAAGGTTCTTTCTTTCATATTTATACCTTAGTATTCCTAATCTTCTGAAAAAAGATGAATTAAAAATATGTTTAGCATTTTCATAATATAGATTGTAAATTTCTACAGCAGGGATGCCTAATGACAATGCTAATGCAATGATGCCTCCAGTCGATGTACCTGAAACCAAATCAAATTTTTGATATATTTGCCAATTGTGAGGGTCTTTTTCTTTAAATGATGATTCAAGTTTTACAAGAAACATTGCAGCAAATATACCCCTTATACCGCCACCGTCAATGGATAAAATTTTAAATTTTTTATTGTTCATTTTTTATATTTTTTAAATTCTCTATTAATGTTCTATTCCACCACCAAGCCATTCACCAGTAAATTGCCAAATTTCATAATAATATAACCACTCCAAGGTCCAAGGAATAATCGTACTTATTATTCTCTTTTTTCCATCCCATTCCTTGTATTTATGATAGTACAGGCATAATTTTTGGCTTTTCTGGCAGTGCACATGTGGAAGTTTTGTACTGCCAACAGCTAAATTCAAAGGTTTAGGCTCCAATACAAAAACATCAATAAATTTTCTGCTTTTATAATGGATTTTCACTTTATACTTTTCGCCTAATGGATTCGATTGCAAGTGAACAATAAATATAATTTCATTATCCTTTAGTTTAGGAAAGCATCCTTCAGGGTACTTTGCTTGTAACAATTTTCCTTGCAATATTGCCGAAATGTTTTTATTCTTTACCATAAAATGTATGTTCTGGGATTGTTACTGTACCTAACGAACTGATTCCTGTTTTAAAATCAAATTTTGTTTCGTTTTGAGATTTTAATGCATAGTTTCTTAAAGTTTCTTTTGAGATTTTCTCACCAAACCTAAGAGCCAATAAATTGCCAATCTTATCCAGACCTCTTAACTGTTCTAATTCCGATATATCTTTTTTAACTTGAGTCAGCCAAGCATAAAATTTTCTCTCTTTACTTTTATTTTCTCTCCATTTATCTGCAAAATTTTCCTGTATGTTAACAGGATTTTCTATAACTTTATAGTATTCATTTTTCATAAAATCAAATTTGGTAACAACGTGATTTTCCATGTGATTAATGATATGTTTTATAGCTGTAAACAGATTGTTATCTTTGTTATAAGCTTTTGCGGCAAGAGTGGTGATGATTATGGAAATTGGTTTCTCTTCATCTCCATTAAACATAATGTCTCGATGTCTTTTTAAGATCTGTACAGCACGTTGCAATACAAGTTTGTCAGTAGAGTACTTAGGCACGGATTCAATCATTCTGGATAAATACATTGAATTATTGTCCGTTATTGCTCTGATGTAAAACCACTTTGCGAAACCAAAAGGGTTAGTCAATGGCCAACCATATAAATCAGAGGTATTTGTATAGGTTACAAGTTTATTATCAGTATATCTAATTGCTAAGTCTTGTATATCCGCCTCCAATAGATTTTTAAAACTTCTTTCTACCATCACATCATAGTTGACATCAACAATTGTAGGCAATATGTCCATGTGGTACTTTTGTGAAATTGAAGATTCTTGCCTGTAACCTAAGGTCCAGCACCTTCTACCTTCTGGGAAAAGCAAATCTTTATATACTGACTTCTGCTTCAACCAGTTACCTACTTTATCTTTCAGATTTTTTTGTGTCCATTCATTATTTTTATACAAAAGATAAACCACTAAATCAATATCAATATCATCATCTTCATGGATAGGCTTGATCGGGGTACCTAATAAAAATGAGCCTTGTGGTTTAACTCGTGGTGTATAAGGATATAAAGGGGATTCTTTGCTTGTAAGATAGTCGCCAACAGCAGTATAACTTGCTACAGCATTATTATACTGCGTTTCATTAATATCTAAATCAGTAGCTAGCTGAGTTAGTATATTGCTTAATTCATGATTTAAATAACGTTCTTTTTGCAAAATGGCGATCATTCTCAGTTTATTTTAAAATTCGTAAATTACAAGCACTAGAAATACAAATCTCGTACATTGTCACAAGATTAGGCTCAATTATGAATATTATCGGCACAAAGTTAGTAAATTAATTTTGACATTCAACACATTTTTAAATATTTGGCATTTATTTTGCATAAAATACAATAATATTGTTTAATTTCTCATTATATATGCATGTTAGAAATTTTTTCGGTCAGTAATTTCCTGTCTATTAAGGAAAAGATAACAATCACCATGATTTCTGAGTCTATCTCAGAATTGCCTAAAAATTTATATAAAACTCCCTATCAAAAATTTGAATTACTAAAAGGTTTAGGTTTATTCGGCCTAAACTCTTCTGGGAAGAGTAATATTCTAAAAGCTTTTCAGTTTTGTAAGTCTTTCATATTAGGCAATACCGGCGGTATTTCATCTGATAATATTGAAGGGCTAGAGCCATTTAGACTTGACGATGATACCTTAAAACAACCATCTGAATTTGAATTCATTTTCTGGGTAAATGAAAATCGCTACAGATATGGATTTAAATGCACACAGAAAACAATTTCCGAAGAGTGGTTACTAGTCATAGAAAACAAAAAGGAAAAAGTAATTTACGAAAGACAGCAAGACTTCTATTATTTTGGCAGGGAGTATAAGAAGCTAATGGAAAAATTTAGTGCAAAAGTTAGATATAATGAGTTATTTATAACCTTTTGCACGAGAATATCCGCAGAATTCGGAGAAGATGTTACATCATGGTTCAAAAACCTTGATATCTTCATTGATTACAACTCCAAAGACATGGCTGTTGAAACAATGAAAATGCTCAAAGTCCCAAAACACCAACTACAATTAGAGACAATAATGAAGCATTCTGATTTTGGTATCGAAACAATCAATTTAATATCTTTAGGCAACAATATTTCTTTAGAAACGGGTCACAAAATAAAAAGAGATAAACATGACACAGATATTGTTTGGTTCAACTTATTAGAAAATGAATCTTTAGGTACCATAAAGTATTTTGGCTTATTGGGCCCAATACTAAAAACACTTCAAAATGGCGGTCTTTTAATTATTGATGAAATTGACTCAGGATTTCATGCAGAATTGGGAATACACTTAATTGGTTTATTTTACAACACATTTAATGATAAAAGCAAGCCACAATTAATATTTTCTTCTCATAACAATCAAATATGGGATCGGAAAACTCTAAGAAGAGACCAACAAATTCATGTTGAAAAAAATGAATTTGGTATAACAAGCACTAAACGAACTTATGACTATAAGGTACGAAAATCCAAATCAATAAAAAGATCTTATGACAGTGGGGAGTTAAGTCAGGTTCCTACTTTTAGGCAGTTGGATTTGTTTGATGATTTCAATTAAGCATTTGTTCGCTTTAAATTCATTTGTAGTTTTTCTTAATTTGATTTTTTTTATATTTATAAATTTGATTTTTTTGTTCTTCAAATTTTGGAAATGTAACTATGTTTAAGAAATTAAAATCTTTCATTAATTTCTCATTTGTTATAAACGCTTTCCGATTTTCCATATGAAAAACCAATTCGTCTGCCTCAGAAATCTTTTTTTCTGAAAAGAGAACATCTAACTCACATAACTCAATACAAAATTCCGTATCATTATATGCTTCGTGAAAAATGTAGCTTGTTTCTAATTTAAGTTTTACATTTTCATTAAATTCATGTTTGACTTTTGAGACTTTTCCATCATTTCTAGTAAATAAAACTTTATATTTCTCGGTATCTAACCAATACAATTTGGAATAAGAATCTGAAATTGTATTATCTAATGCAATAATAATTTGATTTTTTATTTTTTCATACAAATTAATATTTACATATTTATTTTTACACCTTTCTAAACAATCTAAAGTATCGAGGATGTAATGTTCAATTTTTTCATAATTAAAGTAGTTCTTTTCTTTATGATTTTGTAATAATAATTCATAAAAATGACTACATCTCGATAGAGCTAAAGAATGTAATATTTTTACTTCAACATTGGAATCATTACCAATATTACCAATCAAATCTTCTAAAACTTTTAATGAATCATTAATTTTGCCAGATCTTCTTAATAAAAAGCTTTTAAGGTAAAAGTATTCAATTAAAAAGCTCAAAGGCTTATTATGTAAATTAATTTCATCAACTCTATTTAATAGTTTTTCGTCATATTGTGTGGTAGAATTACTATCTTCAGAATCTGAGTTATCTTCTTCATAATTTGATTTGTAACCTAATATCAAATCAAAATAAATAAAAAGTAATTCAATTTCAACATCTTTATCATACAATTTAAAAATTTCATATAAATCTATAAATTTATCTTTATATATTAAATCATCATCTGTCTGATAGCCCAAAGGATTTATAAACTCTGAAATGAATTCATTATACTCACGTATCATAGAAAGTCGGAGGTAATCAAACAATATTGGAAATGATTGAACCAAGCTTTTTACAGAATCCTTTGAAGGCTGAACTAAAATTTCATGGTCTGAAAAAACTCTCTCGTATTTATAATACTTTTTGAGTTTAATATCTGTACTTTTTAGTCCTTCTGCAAATTTTTTAGTCTTAGAAATAAATAAATTTAAATAAGTAATAATTTTATTTTGTTGTTGATTGTAAGTTTCATTATTTACAGTTAAACTTTCAAGTCGTGAAATTAAACTATTTCTTATATCTGTTTCATCATTGATATTTATTAAAGGTAAATCAAAAAACTGCTGCTTATTTCTAAATTCTTTTTTCCAGTTGAGCAAAAATCTTAATCTTAGCGCCCCCCTATTAATGTAAGGAATTAATTTTTTATTTTCTTCAGATGTTACGTTAACTTCAAAGTAAAGTTGCAAAAGTCTATATGTTTTGTTCGGAGTTGAACTTAGGAGAATATATTCAGCTCTATTACTATCTACTTGATTAATTTGGTTGGCAAGGAAGATTTTATCTAATACAATAATATCATAAATTGTAGATCGAAAATACTTTCTTTTTGATATTTCATCAAGACTTTTTAACTCATTGCTATTTTCTTTGACAAACTTATGAAATATCTGTAAACAAACTTCCAATCTTTCTTCAGAAATTTCATTTAATAAAGTTGGTGGAACTTCTGTTGGTTCTATTTTAAATATATTTTCAAACTTATTGGCGATATTTTCATCACTCAGGCTAAAGTATAAAGAATACAAAACATCAAGTGATAAAGAATTCAATTTTTTATTATCAATCGATATTTCTTTAATGTTATTTTCTATATCATTAATTCTGCCTTTTCCATAATTAAAATAATTCTCAAGCTCAATTTTGTATTCTGGAGTAATAATTATTTGGTTTGCATTATTAGTAAAAAGTTCTTCATAAACCCAATAGTATTTGCTTATATTGAGAATTCTATTGGAGCTATTTAAAGAATTATCGGATATAATACCAAATGGGTCCAAATATTCAATTAGATCAAAAGAATCAATAATATAATAATAATTTTTAGGCATGAACACTCATTTCCGATTGAATACTTTTACTAATTTTATCTTCATGTTTACTCAATATTTTTTGCTCAAATTTATTTTCAGATTGATCATCTTGTTTGTTGTGATTAAATAATCCAAAAATCATATCAAAAAAACTACCTTTATTCTTAATTGGTTCACTTTTTTTCATTTCTATAACTACATGAAAGAATTTTGATATTTCACTTTGTAATTCTTTGGTTAAAGTTTTTTTTCGATTACTATAAGCAGATAAAAAGTACATATATTGCTCATTGTTTAATTTGTAGCTTAATAATACGTTGCCCTTTATGAAGGTGCTTAGATTAAAAACATCATCTAAATTATCCAATGAATTAAACAATATTTTATAGAATTCCAATAGACTATTAAAATTAGCATCGTTTATTGGTTCTTCTGTTATACCTTTGATATAAATACTTTTATTGAAATACTTACATACATATTCCCTAGAAGCATAAATTAAATCATTGTTACGTGCTAAATCAGAAAAATTTATAAGAAAATCAAAAAAATCTTCAGTGCTAAATTGAGAGAACAAATTTTTCCTAATTTCAATAAATGTATTACTTTTAAAAAATTTAAATAATTCTAAACTATCCATATGTTTTGGATCATCAATCCCCCTTATCCAAAAAATAAACATTCCTAAATCCCCCTCTTTTTTAAATATTTCTTCTTTTAACTTAAATTCTATGATTAAATCTACCGGTTTAAATTTTATAATTTTCCTTGAAAATGTGTCAATCTCTTGAATATAGTTTTTCCCTTCATATTCAAAAATTGGAATATAAATTTTGTAAATTGGGTTCTTCCCCCTTCTTTCTGTATATCCTATGAATTTATAAATCATGAACTCTAATTCAAGTTGTTGTACACAAATTCAGTAAACTCTTTATTTTGATCTTGGCCAAATGCTTCATCAATTAATTTAACAGCATTTATCCTTCTTTTGTTATCTCTATCAATATTATTTATTGTAAAAAATTTGTCAAATTTATGTCTAAGGAAATAATATGAAGTTAGATCCACTCTTAAACTTAGGATGTTTAAATTTACACTAATTTTCATGGGTTTTGTCATAAATTCAGCAGTAACAACCCTAACATCTATTTTTGATATATTATCCTGATACCATAGATTTAATTGATGTAATTGAGAAAAAAAGTCTTGAATATTTTTGCTGGACCTGATTTTTTCATTTAATAATCTACTAAATGATGGGTTTTCAAATTTTTCATCATTATATCTTAAAACTATACTTCCTTCAATATAATTATTTACATTATTATATATAATTTGTAACAAATAATTAAGGCTTTGAAATCTGGTTAATATATGATTTTGTTTAAAATCATCAGAACTAATAAAACCAGGTATTGATATTTTTTTTTCTTTGAATAATTCTTTATAAATTCCAGAATCTGAACCAGAAGCAAATTTCAGTTCTATATTTTCTGGCAGTAATACAATTATTAAAGATATGTTTTCATTAAGTGGAGGAACATAAGCTGATCTTCCTATGTAAAAATAAGCTAACTCTTCATCAAGAAAATTACATTTTTCATTTCCAATTTCATATTCAGAATCTAAAAACTCTTCTATTTTACTTTCTCTTATCCCATGGAATAATGGAAGGTTGTCAAAATCACTATTAATTTTGATTAAATTTTCATATTCTAATTCTGTGAACAAACTATCTAATGTCATACGAAAAGCTAAAGTTTTTTAATATTTAAGTTTTGCTATAGCAAATGACCTGATTTCAATTATTAATTCTACTAATATTATAACTCATAAATATCATTACAAATATCAGAAAGATAAAAGCCTGACACATTACTAAAATTTTGCCAATATCGCCAACTACTTCTAAATTACTTAATCCTATTGTAGAAACAGTTACAAAGCTATAATATATGTAATCAATTGATGAGACAGTTTTTCCAATATTTTCAGTGGAAGTATATTTAAGACTATTTGTAACATTGTAATATAAAGCAAAACTAAAAACCAATTCAAAATAATTCAATACACCTAAAATAGAAGCTCGTATATATGAAAGCGCTTTGGGCCTGTTGCCAATATCCATTATCGCCAACGGTATATTTGATAATGTTGAGAGATTAATCGTAAGGATAACAACTATAAGAACTCCCCAGGCATTTTCACAAATCCCATTTGTTTTGTCAGAATATATTGAATATAACCAAAAAGCTGTAACTGAACATATTACTTTCAAAAAAACTATAAAATCAACACGATTGCTTTTTGACTTTTTGAAATCTAAATTCTCTATATCATCAGGTTTTGGAATTTTCCAAGCCTTTTCAATTATAACTTTTAGGATATCAATTGACGAAAAGAATTTAAATATTCCTTTTATCCCTATAGTTAAACCACTTAATGTTTCTTTTTCCATTTTTAAGAATTATTTAATAGATGATGGGAAGAATGAACTCTCTCTACAAATAGAACTAAGTGAAAAATATGTATAAAAATCAAAAATTGAATATTTCAGTTTGTCCATGTTTTATTAATATTTTGGCAATAATTTACTTTTGTATTAAAAATATATTTCATCCACACCGCAGTTTTTACGCACCTAGATGTTTCTACCGACAAATGTATTCCCTAGTTTCCACACCACCAAATTTTTATTAACAATTATTTAACTCATATAACAAAAGTTATATAGGGTAAACCCTGAAATATGTTGTGATCTGGTGATATTGTGTTCAGATGAACGTTTCGAATGGGTGAATGAATGACGAATGTAGAATGATCAAATAATAAAGTGAACTTGTGAACGATATGAAATATTAAAAAAATCTTTGACGAACCAAATTAGCATTTGGAACGATTCGAACGATCTGAACAATACGAGCAATCTGAGCAACCGATCAAATTTGATTTTTTTCAAACATATAATTATACACGGGCTCCTTTCCAAATTTCTTTAAAAATCAACATATATTTTAGGCCTTCACTTACCAACCAAAACCTTACCTATCACCTCACCCCAATCATTTTGCCCACCAATCCCGTGCAGTTTTAGCGGATTCACAATATCTTCCCTATAGCGGCTATGTCCATTATTCCGATTATCGAAGTTTGCCCTTGCTGGGGCGAGTTTGCAACTCGTGCCTAAAACACTAGCGCTAGTTTGCAACCCACACAATCCATGTCCTTCATCCATTTCACGCCCACATTTATGCAATAATGGCTCAGTATTCATGTCAAGAGCATCGTTTAAAGCATAATTGTCCACTACGTCCACAATTGCCATATACGTCATACCTGTGATGTCTTGAAAACTGCCTTCTCGCCACACTTGTACGATGATAAATGTCCACGGAGTAGTATTGTTTTTATTAGACTTTGGAAGTTTGAAATCACTAAATTCTATTTTTTCATTGCGATGACAAGCCATAGATAAAGCTTCTTCGTATTTAGACACACTGCCTTCAAAATCCACATGATAATAACCAATTTTAACGCTCATTTGGTCACCTTGCACACCTTTTCCGAAGAGAATATTACGATTCAGTCTCCATGATTTGTCATCGTTGGTTTTTCTTAATAATGTATTTTTATAAAACGCTGTTTCTCGTTTGCTAAATATATTCAACTTGTTGAAAGCCAATTGCGAATCAGCATTTTTTAGCCCATTGGTTATTTGTTTTTTTCCTTTTGCCTGTGTTGTATCGCTACGCAAAGTTTTCAGCATAATGGACACAATATCAGGTGTATATGAATGAATGGTGAAGCCCTTCGTAAATTGCAGTAAACCTTCTCTGAATAGCTTTCCAGCACTAGATGCAAGGCCCAATTCACATTGGTTTTTGCGTGTTTCTTCGTACTGCGGTGCTGTCCGCATTTTTACCAGATCAACCTTTCCGATCCTTCGTTTTACAGGTTTATTATCAAGGTTGTAATATACCATATTACCTATTCTACCTACAAATTCAAATAGTGATGTACCCATAATATCTTTGATTTAG
>DAOLFJ010000052.1:0-20208 GCA_035326365.1 Saprospiraceae bacterium
ATCATTAGCCGTAGATACTCCAGCAAAATTTGATACTAATCTACTCGCATCGTTTCGTCCACCAGAATATCTTGTCACTTCTTCGAGTGAGAAGGTACGTGCACTGATGGTAGCCATTTCGTTGAGCGCTTTATCTTTGTCAGCTGATGCAGATACAACCACTTCATTCAAAACCTGGATACCTTCCTCTAAGGTAATTTCTAAAATTGACTCTTTGCCAGAAGTGACCAATATATTGGGAATAGTAGATGTTTCATAACCGAGATAAGACACTTGTATCGTATGTCTTCCCGGTGTAACGTTTGGAATAGAAAATTTGCCGTTTTCATCCGTAATAGTGCCAATATTTTCAGTATTGGAGACAAATATGATATTTGCTCCGATCAGTGCAGCTTCAGTTACTTTGTCTTTTACGACACCTTTTATTGTTGAGTTTTGGCTTTGCATTAATGTGCAAATGGTCATGATAATAATTATAAACAAATTTCTCATAAACTGAATTTAAGTTTGAATTTATGATACAAATGTCTATAGGTTTTTTAAATGGGTTAAGTAAAATATTGTGAATTGTTACATTTGGGGTATGAATTGTCTTATTTAATACAGGAAATACTTTAAAATGAAGTTGGGTATCTACCATCAAATTGTAACCTATTGCAATTTTACAAGGTTGATTTATTGAAGTCACTTTTTTTCAGTTGTTATACCACATCCCAGGTTTTTCTTTTTAAGTCCATATAGTAGCCCAAATAATAAAAAGAACCACAATTGCATTCGCCAATATATTTACACCGTCATTATTTAGCCATGAGCATCCATGTATCAACTGATTTGTAGATGTTTTTTCTTCAGTAATGTCATCGTTCTCTTTATATTTTGATTGCCATAGACTACCTAAAATACTGTCAATTATCATTCCCAAAGTACCTGCAATGGCAATGGTTATACTTTCTTTATATTCTAAATTAAATAGGTAACCTACTAAAAAAGCAAAGATGATGGAACCCACTAAACCAGCCAATGTACCCACCAGCGATATACCACCTGATAGACCCACCTTGATAGGTCGCATAGTAGTGATATCATAAGTTTTATGTTTAAAATAAATACCAATATCACTGCTTATCGTGTCTGCAAAACTTACGGCAACTGATGCAAACGAAGCAAGAATAAATACTTCATTTTTTGTAATTTCGTACGCCATCATACACAATACAGCAATCAAACCATTGGCAAAAACTTGAAAGGCATTTCTGCCTGATGCATCTTTGGATTTTGGATGGAGTTTTGATGTCAGACTACCTACTATAAAAAATATGGTTATAGGTAATAAAAAAATAAAAGTAACACTAAATATAATGCTTGTTGCAAGAAGTATAGCCGCAGTTGTGCCAGTCATTGACAACCACTTTTTGTAATAAGTTACGGCCAAAATGATGAGCATACAAAAAAATGGCAACCAATGATTCACTGTGATGGGTGTCGAAGATAAAATTGAAATCCAAAAAGTGGAGACTATTGGTACAGTGAGATTGTCGCTGCCACGATAAGAAAACAACTCGCTTAGTGCCGGTACTAATGCTATGATGAACAAGACGGGTGTAAAACCCACAAAAAAATACCCAATACCTATGGTACTGATATAAAATGTGGTAAAACCTAACCAAGATTTCTGTTCGTACAAAAATAGATGTTTCTTTTTGGCAAAATACTCTCCACTGATCCCTGCCAATGCATCACTAATACCTAAGGTAATGATTCCGAATATGATGTTTTGGGTGGTATAAGGTGAGATAAGAAGTAAGGCAAAAGACAAAGGGAAAAGCGCAATCCCATAGCTTTTTCTAGGACTAGGCAACAAAACATTTTGGTAGGCAACTATAAAAAGGGCAATTGAGCTTACAAAAAATATAACGGCCAATTCTAAACGTGATGGTGCGTGATAAACGACATACGCACAAGTCATTACAGCAACTAAATGAAGGATCTTTCTACCTGTTTCTCTATGAAGATTATACTTATCAATACTAATTTTGACAAGTATAGTAGTTAGTAAGATCAACACCGCTGCACAAAGATATAAGATATATGGATCATGCTCGAAAAGCGTCATTTGATTGTTTTTGTTTCTAAACGCCAAGATAATGTAAATTCTGTCCTTTTTGTTTTATTAAACAGTGGTAAATTGAATTTTACAGTACTAATCGAATAGCAGGCCTGCAAGATTTATCATTAACAGATTTATGGAGGCATTTACAACTTAAGGAACATTAATAGGTTATTAGATCGGTGTCATTTTCAAAGAAGGCATATTATGAAGTTAAAGGAGCTAGAAGATTTTGATTGGTTTCCGCCCATGCTGAGGAAGTATCAGATGGAATTGATTGGCATTTTAGTCAGTCAATTTGGGTTTTACCATCAAGTAGTCAAGATGATCAAAAGAGATCTTATAAAGTTTAACAAGGCACACATCACAGATCTATGCAGTGGAAGTGGTTTGCCAGCGATTTATGTCCATCAAAAATTAACAGTTTCTAACTTACAATCAACCTTAACAGATAAATTTCCCCAACAAATAAGTGGTATCGAAGGCGTTGAATATTTGACTACATCTGTGGATGTCAATGATTTGGAACCTGAAGCACATACTTACTACACCATGTTTAATGCTTTTCATCATTTAGAATATAATGAAAGAAGACAGCTTATCCAAAAAGTTTTAGATAATAACAGTCATTTGATAATTGTAGAGATTGTACAACCCACTTTTATAAATGTCATATTAGTAACATTGGCTTCTACAGTTGGCGTTTGGTTGTTATGTCCGTTTATCAAACCATTTGATTGGAAAAGATTGTTTTTTACATACATCATTCCGTTGAATGTTTTGACCGTCTTAATTGATGGATATATTTCGATTTTGAAATCAAAAACAAAAAATCAGTATCGATCTGAGTTTACCACCATGTTTAACGATTTGTCAAGGATAGAAATATCTTCACACTTAAGTTTTCCAGCTTATTTGGTCACCATAAAAGTATCACCTAGTCATGTATAAAAGATTTTCAGTTTTATGGAAATTCAGTAGGCCACATACCATCATTGGGTCTACGATTAGCATTGTGGTTTTATGGCTGATGGCATTGGAAAAGATGACGTATGCAGCGCATCTTCCGTTATTGTTTTGGACCTTATTGGTAGGGATTACTTGTAATGTTTTTATCGTTGGACTCAATCAAATCATTGACATCGATCTTGATAAAATCAATAAACCCAAATTACCACTCGCTGATGGTTCATTAACTATATCAAATGCTTACAAAATAATCCTGGCGAGTTTAGTGATAAGTTTAGTAGTATCTTTTCTAACAAGTGTGATATTGGGTTGGTTGATCATAGTGATATTACTTGTAGGAATTGCTTATTCTGTGCCGCCTATTCAACTCAAAAAACATCATTTACCCGCGGCTATCGCAATCACATCAGTAAGAGGTTTGTTGGTCAATTTGGGTATGTTTCTTCATTTTTATCATGCTTCAGGACAGATTTATATAGACCAAATCTTACAGTCGCCATTCGAACTTATTCCTTATCAAATATGGATGTTGACTAGTTTTGTGGTAGCGTTTAGTATTGCGATAGCTTGGTTTAAGGATTTGCCAGATACAGAAGGAGACGCACAGTTTAGATATAATACATTAGCCATTGTGTATTCACCCAAGGTAGCACTTTATGGTGGTGGATTGTTGGTCGGGTTAGCTTATGTTATGACAATATTGTGGTCACTTTCTCTGGAGAATGTATTTTTAGCGGTGTCTCACTTGTTGGCTTTAATTGCATTTCTGATAAATTTTTGGTTTGTAGATTTACGTCAATCAAAAACAATAACTAGGTTCTACATGGTATTTTGGTTATTTTTCTTTTTGGAATACATCTTTTTTGGGATGGAAGCAATGGTGTTTTAATTCTTTGATATTAATTATTTTGAATTGATATCATTACCTACCTTTGTACCAAATTTATCATATGTTTTGGGATATTATTATTACACTTACCTTGGTTTTTTTGAATGGGTTTTTTGTTGCTGCTGAATTTGCCATCGTCAAAGTCAGGGCGTCGCAAATAGAACTGAAGGCACAAAGTGGTAATAAATCAGCTATACTTTCATCTCATATTGTTTCTCATTTGGACGGTTATCTTGCAGCTACTCAGCTCGGTATCACGCTTGCTAGTCTTGGTTTAGGATGGGTAGGAGAGCCAGTTGTTTCTGTAATTATAATAGATTTATTTGATATAGTAGGTCTAGAAATGGGTGCAGAGTTGGCACATAAAATTGCACTTCCTATTTCATTTGCTATCATTACAGTTCTCCACATTGTATTCGGTGAGTTAGCGCCGAAGTCTATGGCTATCCAAAAACCTGAAACAACTACTTTATTTGTAGCATATCCGCTCAATTTGTTTTATTTTATTTTCAAACCATTTATTTGGGTATTGAATGGTTTTGCAAATATTATACTTAAAGCATTTGGAATTCATGCGGTTCATGGCGCTGACATCCATAGTTCGGATGAATTGAAATACTTAGTCCAACAAAGTGGGGAAAGTGGCACAATAGTAAACACAGATTATGAAATCATCAAAAATGCTTTTGATTTTGCTGATCGAACTGTAAAACAAGTTATGGTGCCACGCAATCAAATAGTTGCTATTGATGTAGATGCTTTTGATACACAAATGATCGATAGGGTGTTGCAGGAAGGGTATTCTAGGATACCATGTTATGAAAATAATATAGACAATATCGTAGGACTTGTGTATGTCAAAGACTTATTGGCTATACTTAATAAAGGGCAAGTTATAAATCTTAAAGAAATCATCAGACCAGTTATCATTACTACGGAAACACGTAAAATAGGAAGTTTACTAAAGGAGTTCCAACAGAAACATATCCAAATGGCTATCGTCGTAGATGAGTTTGGTGGTATAGATGGTATTGCAACCATGGAAGATATAATAGAAGAACTCGTAGGCGAAATACAGGATGAGTATGATAATGAAATACCTGTGGTAGAAAAAATTAACGACACTACATTTCATGTCATGGCCACATCAGCAATCAATGATATCAATGCTTTGCTACCTTATGCTCTAGAGTCAGTGGGTGATGCCACAACACTTGCCGGCGTCATTATTCATAAATTGGGTAGAATACCTGTTATGAATGAAAAAGGAAGGTTGGACGAGTACGAATTTACTATACTGAAACGAATTAAAAACACCATCATATCAGTGCAACTAAAAGTCGTTTCGGAATAAATATGCAATTATTCTATCCATTTCTGAAGACTTAGGTCTAATGATAATCAGCCGGTTTTCACCCTTCGTCTAAAAGTATGTATGAGATTATCAATGAAGTAGGGATCGGAATGAAACTTTTGCATCAATGATAGCCTTTTCGAAGATGGCTTAAGTTGCAATTTTCTTATTTCTTCTCCCAAAAAACTAATTTATCTCCAAAATGTGAAGATACTTTTTGGTAGCTAGGAGGGACTTCTTTGCGATAACTGAAGTATGTTGCTAGTTTAGTACCACTAGGTTTTTTGTCAAGTTGGTCTTCTACATAAGCCGAATATTGGTCGTACAATGCTCTGTTTAGTGGGATTTCATCATTAATTCTATCCATGACGCTAATATTTTCTTGAAAAGGATTAAAAATATAAAATGCATCATACGCTTCAAAACTGATATCCATAATATTGGCGTGTATAAAATGGAGGTTTTGTAGGCCACTTTCTATCCCCATTTTTTCTGATTCGTCATGAAATGATTTTCGTAGTTCTATACCCGTGAAAATTCCATTAGTTGTAATAGCTCCGACGAAACAAAACTTGCCACAACCTGAGCCAATATCAAGTATGCGTGTGGTATTGTCATTGGTTAAATATTGACTCGCTGACTTTGCTACTACGACCGGAGTAAAATGTATTTCGGATACAAAACGTATTTTGGGTTTAAATACTTTGTCAAATTCTTTATCAGAAAATTCATCAATATTTAGAAATTGAGTTATATTCACTTGCTAAATATGGATGTTGGTAAAAAATAGAAATACTCAGCAATCAAGATCTATGATTTTGATGCATTAATTAATAGACTAGCTATTTCTTTTGAAGAAGGTCTTGGTGCGTTGGCATCGATGATTTTGCCATCTTTACCTATAACTATAAATCTAGGTATTCCACTGATTCGGTAATCAGATACAAGTGATGAAGCCCAATCTCCATCTGCAAATAATTGTAGGCCTTTCATGTTTTTGGCTTTTACCATTTTTTCCCATGCTCCCTTATCTTGGTCTATGGAAATACTTACGAAAGTGATATCTTTATTTGATTTGTTTTCTTCTTGCAACTTTTCTAGGGCGGGCAATTCTCTTAGACATGGTCCACACCATGTAGCCCATACATCGATATAAACAACTTTCCCAGCTAGGCTTTCTAGGCTTACAGATCTTCCATTGATGTCTTTATAATTAAATTTTGGTGCAGGCTGACCTACTATTAGGTGCTGCCATTGTTGGTATTGATTATTGATGTCTTCCAGAAAAGTTGGATTTGTTTGCGCAGTGCGGTATTTATCTATTACTAGTGAAGTCTCATTGATAGAAGTACTAAGCGTATTTTTTAGCAAGTTGTAATAAAGGACTTCTTTGACTTTTTGGGATTTAAATAAGGTCTTTATGTTGTTAAATTTACTGGTAACCAATGCTGTTTTTGCTGCTGTAGTGTCAGCTTTTGTATTGAAATCTAGGTACAAACTAATGAATGGTATATAGGATGGTACCAATAAATTTGCTTCGGTGTCTATGTCTAAATTTTGGAAAAAACTGTCATATGTATCACTTAAGTTTAATGTACTGTCAGGCATGATATAGGTGTAGTATTCTGGATATGTCATTTTTAGATTTGCAGCATCATAAGATAATTCTGCGGACATGAGTTCTGCAAAATCTTCTTCGAAAGCACCATTTTTCTTTTGATACTCTTGTTGATCTTCGACAAAAACATTAAGTCTATCTTCTACCGCTTTTAGGAAATCTGTTTCGTTTTTGGAGAAAAAAGCATACATATCTTGTGGTTCACTTACAAGCTGTAAGTTGTGGTAATGTATCAAATAGTTGTTTTCTAACTCATGGCTTCCAGAAAATTTTGTCGCAGCATCCAATGTCCTGTAATCGCCTATAATGCTGATGCGATCCCCGGGTACGATGTATAAAGATACGCTTTGGTCGCCATGAAGTAAGGTATAAATGCCGCTTCTGTCTAATTCTGCTTGGATAAAAAACTTGCCTTCTTGGGTGATACTTGCTTTGATATCTTCTGTCCCACGTAATATGATCACATGCGCAACTGCTGATGTAATCGTGCCTTCTATGGTTGTGGTGGTAGGTTTGTATGTCCTACTTTTTTCTTTACAACTTCCGAAAAAAAGCAATAAAGTCGAAGTCAATAATAACAAATGTAAATATCTACTCATAATGAGATGGTATTTTGATTGGGATATGATAATGGCAAAATTAAAACCATTCCATCGATTATTGGCAGTTTTTGTGTTATTAAACGAGTGAATGGCCCTTATTTAACAAAGATTAACAAGATTGGGGTTAATATCCTTTCGCCATCATCAATGCCACTAAGCCAGCAGTCTCTGTACGCAATCTAGAATCACCCAATGTCACGGCTTTGAAACCATTTTCTAGGGCCATTTCGATTTCTTGGTGGGTAAAATCTCCCTCAGGACCTATCAATATTAAAGTATCTTTGGACTTATCCATGCTTTTATGTAAACTCAAAGTAGGTCCGTCACAATGGGCTATAAATTTCTGGTCTACATCTTTTGTTTTTGCCAAAAGTAGTTTAGTACTTTCATAATAATTCAATGTTGGCAGATGTACATTAAGCGATTGTTTCATAGCGGAGACCATTATTTTATGGATTCTACCTTGGTTAAAAGACTTTTTTTCAGTCCTTTGCGCATTAAAAACTATGATTTCGCTGATGCCTATTTCTACTGTTTTCTCTACAAACCACTCTAACCTTGAAGCATTTTTGGTAGGAGAGATTGCAATAGTGATATTTGGGTGTGGAGTAGGTTTTGTATCTGTACTCAATATATTGCATACAGTATCTGATTTAGATATATTGGCAATTTGAGCGGAGTAAATGTGACCATTGCCGTCTGTAATAAAGATATCGTCTCCCACTTGTTTGCGTAGTACTTTCGAACAATGTTGGTGTTCATCTTCGGTAAGTCTTAGCTGATTTTCGGAGACTAGATTTGTATAAAAAAGAAACATTCCAATAAAATTTTTCATAAAGCTAAGGAATATTTTACAATGAATGGCCCCATTGTTTAATATTAAAGTAAATTTGCGCTCCGATTTTTAAACAATATCAAAATTTTGTTCGTTTAAATCATTCGTATTAAATCATTTGTGAAATAAAATTCCTATAATGGATAAAGTCAGTTTAGCATTACAACTTATATTAAGTCTCTCGATTCTTGTTGTTTTACATGAAATGGGGCACTACCTACCGGCAAAATGGTTCAAGACTAGGGTAGAGAAATTCTACTTGTTTTTTGACCCTTATTTTTCCCTGTTTAAAAAACAAATAGGTGACACAGAGTGGGGCATAGGTTGGGTTCCTTTCGGTGGATATGTCAAAATCTCAGGCATGATCGACGAAAGCATGGATAAAGAGCAAATGAAACAACCACCACAACCATGGGAGTTCAGATCTAAAAAAGCATGGCAGAGGCTGATCATCATGATAGGTGGTGTTACGGTCAATTTTATCTTGGGTATCTTAATTTTTGCTGGTATTATTTTTTATTGGGGAGAATCTTATATAAAAACGGCTGATGCTAAGTTTGGTCTAGCTGTCGATTCACTCGGTATGGAGTTAGGTCTCCAAGATGGTGATAAAGTGATATCTGCAGGTGGTGTAGCAATTGAAAAATTTAATCCAAGATTGGTCGCTAAAGAAATCATCATCAATGAAGCTAAAGAAATCGTCATAGAGCGTGATGGTAAAGAAATGACCCTACCAGTACCTGCGGACTTGTCTGCCAAAATTACCAAATACGACAATAAAGGTAAAGAATTATATTACATGAGAGTACCATTTGGTATCGATGAAGTAGATACTTCGGGAACTGCTGCAAAGTCCGGTATTACTAAAGATATGAATATCATCAATGTCAATGGAAATAAGGTCGAGTATCAACACGAACTTAGAAAGCTATTGGTTCCACTCAGAAATGGCATAGCAAAAATGACCTTGACCACAGGCGCAGATACTATTCAGAAATACGTAGCTGTTTCTCACAAAGCTACTATAGGTATCAAAATGCAGGCTGCAGAAATGTTTATCACACCATCTATAGAGAAATTTGGACTCATGACTTCTTTTACTAAAGGAGCTAGTCGTGCAGTCAACTTTTTGGGTGACCAATTGAAAGCATTCGGACAGATATTTTCAGGTAAAATGAAGGCGACAGAATCCCTAGGTAGTGTGTTTTCTATGGCAGCAATGTTTGATCCTTCATGGGATTGGGCGACCTTTTGGACGATGACAGGAAGCTTGTCTATCTTATTGGCATTCTTTAACTTATTGCCAATACCTGCATTAGATGGTGGATATGTAGTATTCTTGATTTGGGAAGTCATCACTGGCAAAGTTCCATCTGACAAATTTATGGAAGTGGTCAATTACATAGGATTCATCTTGTTGATGTGTCTGATGGTATTTGCTTTGGGACTTGATATATCTAGATTGTTTTAATAGTTGGTAGGCATGTCTGAGATGAATTATTTTGAGCTTTTTGATCTAGGAGTTTCTTTCAATATTGATGAACAAGCACTTAAGACCAAGTATTATAAACTCAGTCGTAAGTGGCACCCTGATTTTTTTACACAAGAATCTCTCGAGAGACAAGCAGAAGTAGCCGTTATGTCTGAGAAGATCAATCAAGCTTACAAAGTATTATCAGACAGAGAAAGTAGATTTAAATACATTTTAGAGCTTCACGGCAAAATAGGTGGTCCCGACAACCAAGTGATGCCTGCTGATTTCCTTATGGAGATGATGGATATCAATGAGACGATCATGGACCTACAGTTAGATTTTGATCAGCAAAGGTATGATGATGTGTTAACAGATATACAAACATTTGAAAATGAACTCAATAGTAGTGTAGCTTCAGATGTAGATCGATATGATGGAGGAGATCAGCGTGATGAAGTTTTAGAAAATATAAAAGATTATTATTTAAAATCAAAATATCTTTTGCGTATTAAAGAAAATATTTCTACCTTTGCGCACGCTTTGAAATAGAGATATGATGTAAAGCGATTTCTGCCGAAGTGGTGGAATTGGTAGACACGCTGGACTCAAAATCCAGTGCTAGCAATAGTGTGTGGGTTCGAGTCCCACCTTCGGTACTTGAGAGATAATGTAAACCGTTGTGCATTCAGTTGTATAGCGGTTTTTTTTGTTTTGGATGGTTCGATTTAATAAAGAAGTTCAAAAGAATTATATCCTTTATTCACGGATAATTACATGTTTAATTAGTTTTGTAAGGAAACGAATTCTTGTCTGCAATTTTAAATATTGAAATTATTAGGAATTAACTCTTAAGGTCATTTGATATAAAACTATAATTTAAAATAAATTTGTGGAGAATTTTGGAAAAACCGCAAGTGTGTCGTAGGTTTGTTGTGGAAATACGTAAATTACGTAATATGAAAATTAAAAAAATGAAAACAAGAAAAGTTAAGTATTTAGTTCTATTATTTGTTATAGGTGTTTTTCAATCACTTTTTTCACAAGATAATAAAAAATTTAGCCTAACCATAGAGTATTCTCCCAATTACTCAAGGTTGACTAATGAAGTTGTAAACGAAAGATTCAAACTGAGTCACAACGCATTACTAAGGGTGAGTTATAATGCCAATGGAAAAATTAAACCAACAATTGGCTTCGGATTTTTAAATACAGGTGAGCTAGAAAGGTCAGATATTGGTGGTCAACTTGGAATTGAAACTATCAGCTTCATACACAATTACAACTATTTATATGTACCTATTGGAGCAAAAATAAGTTTAGGTCAGTTTTACGTTCTTCCCGAAGTAGGGCTTGGAGTCAATATATCAAATAAGACCAAACAGATTACCGAGTTTACAAATGGTGATACTAAAAAAGAAACGATAGACGAACAACCTATTGCTGGTGATTTCAATAATTTGAGCATTCCAATTTCAATATCAGTAGGAACGGATTTCAAGATCGCAAGTAAATCTTTCTCAACAGGAATTAAAGGATATTATGGATTAAATCAAGTAGTTAAAGATGTGCCAAGGGAAAACCATTATTTTGGCATTGGATTGATAATAGCAATGAACCTTTAAGTCAATGTGCAACACAAGAGTAGATTGATAATAATAACTCCTCAGCCGTTCTTACGTTTGTCATTTCTGATTGGAAACATTAGATGAATAATAAAAGTGTAGATATTTTATTTTGAAAAACAAGTCAATAGTTGATTACATTCCACTCGTAGGCATCACAATTTTTGTAGCCCTATATTTGTATTCGTCTATGCTATATCCAGGTGGCTCACAGGCTGATCTTCAGTCAGTAGGTTATGATTGGGTACATAATTATTGGTGTAACCTGATGGATGATCAAGCTATAAATGGACGGCCAAATCCCGCCAAACCATTTGCAATACTTGCGATGATCATTTTATGTTTAAGTTTGCTGGTATTTTTTATGCAGTTTGCCTTAGTTTTTGAAGATGGTAAGATTTGGGGACATATCATTAAATGGAATGCAACTTTGTCTATGTCATTTGCAATGTTTATGTTTACTTCCCATCATGATGTTATGACGATGTTGTCTAGTTTGTTTGGATTATTTGTAGTGATAGGCATCATCAGAGCAGTATATAGGAGCAACTTATCGATCTATAAAATCGGTGGGTTTATATGTTTGGTGCTTTTAGGTATCAATAACTATATTTACTATTCTCTCGGTGGCATAGCCTTTTTACCATTGGTACAAAAAATAACTTTTGTGGTTGTTTTGATATGGATACTTGGTTTACATTTTGAGATGGTAAAGATGAAAAGTAAAAGATCTGATTAAAAGAATAAGCGTTAAATTAAAGAATAATTAAATAGATTGAGTCAATACTTATTAAAACAATAAAAAATGAAAATTAGAATTTTATCCCTATTAGCCACCACCATTTTTCTTTTTTCATGTAAAGAAACAGAAAGCAACAAATTAAAAACAAATAAAACATTTGATGAAAGTCAAACTGTACAAATCATAGAAATGTTGGATAGGTTTGATAAAGAAATTTGCAATTTGGAAGGTAGACAGATAAATGATTTGTCAGCATGTTACCAATCGTTTTTCAGGAGAATGCAAAAAGGAATAGAAAATGGAAAATTTAATATAGGTATTAGTGACGATCATCAAAAAATGATCATGGAAGCTTTAGGTGAAGATTTAAGAAAAGAATTTTGGGTTGATGGTGTAAGCACACTTAAAAGGACGCTTAAAAATGCTTCGCCTAATCATTATTTTTTAGATACCATTCAAACGATACTTATATCGAATGGTAAGTTTTTAAAATTCCTAAAATCTGATGTTGCTGGTATTAGTGTTAAAGCCAAAGAGTACCATGAACGATATGTAGAAATGGGCACAATGACACCAAGTATGGAAGCCGACATCATCACCAACTATAATGACTATGATATTACGGATGAAAGGGTGAGATTATTAATTGCCGTGCACTACTTGACCAAAAATTATAATAATAATCAAGCGGATTCTTCTTACAATGAGTTATATAGAAATATTGCCAAAGAATTGAAATCAAGGTAATTTTATACAATAATAAGTAATTGTGGCCAATGAATAGATTTCATATAGCTGAAAAATAATCTCAACCACTAATTAAAAGACTGGAAGCTGTTGGTGAAAGATTGCAGAGACTCGGAGAAAAATCGAATGGGTTAGCAGTTCGAGCTCAAGGAGTTAGAAAGAAATATTATATCTAATAAAGATGATAAAGTTAAATATTTCATAAAACAAATAAATCAGTAATAAGTGTAAAAAAACTTTTATAAAATTGTTGTAAATATATCGAAAATGATGTGCCTTTAGTCAGGGTGTTTTTGAGTTTGGAATTAAGAGTGTTTCGCTATGTTAAAAGATGGAAGTATAGAAATCAAATAATTTAATGTAAAATATTTATCACACTTTTAAAAGACAAAAAATGACAGCAACAACTAAATCTTTCATCTATGGTATGCTAATTTTATTGGCACTTTCTTGTAATAAGGACGACGATAAAGGAGGAATATCTCAAAATTTCGTCACCAATGGAGACATTGAGAATGGGAGGCAAGACTGGAATATTGGTTTTTCAGGCCAAAGTATCGATAATAATTACATGCATGGCGTATCAGATGAATTCGCATCTTCGCCCAAAAGCTCCTTATTTATTAGTTGCGAAACAGCCAAAAATAAAGAAGCATTCACATATTTTGTACAATCATTTCCCGCTTCAAGTTTTAAAAAAGGTGATAATCTGACTTTAAAGGTCCAAGTTAAAGGCGATAATTTAATAGGAAATGGTGTGTCTGTCGCTTTTCGGGGGGATAAAGAAGGACAAAGTTTGCCAGTATTTTTTAAAACATCTCAAGGATTTAACCCTTTAATTGGAACATTCCCTTTTAAAGAAGTTAAAGTTAATTTGAATCCCTATCAAGGTGATGCAGATCAGATCATTGTATTTTTAATTCTTTTACCTGAAACTACTGGTAAGGTTTATTTTGATGATATTTCGCTGACGGTGGAGTAGGAGGTATTTTATCAACAACTTCTATCAAAAGATTAAGAATCAAAACTTGAATGTCCGCTGTTTATCGGCTATACTGAGGTTCCTTTTGTTTACATTATAAGTTGTTTAGCTAGAAAATATTTAGTAAAAAAATAGTTTTACATGAATACAAAAAGCATTCTTACTTTAGTTTTTATTTTTAATATTCTGAATCTAAAGGCCGATCCTGGTTACTTTGATTTGTTTAGTTTAAAGTATGAAGGTGAGATTTACTTTTATACCACAAATTATTCGGGAGTGCTAAAGCCAGACTTATGTTATTACAATCATAATGATAAATTCATAAATACTGCTTATTTGGCATTAGATGACAACTTTAATCGAATAGATTCAGTTGTTTTGTACAAGAAACTTGATAAAATCGGCATAAGTAAATTGAATAATTTGAAATTTGATGGAGACGGTCATGTTTATAACTTTAGAAATCCTATTAAATTTAGTTCAAAAGATATCATTGGAAGTTATGAAATTGTAGAAGCAAAAAATGTTCATTCATCAGCTCAGATTGATCCCATTTGTAGACTTAGAGAACGTGATCAATTTAGGATAGATAACAACAAATTTAACCTGCTTTTTTCAGTTCCAGGTATTGAAGCTTGGGAGTATCACTTTTATGCAATTGAGAATCAGTTTGACGACCATACCATATTTAAAATTAAAGAACAATTGATTAATAGCCTGAAAGAAAGGTCTAATTTTGATTTAACTTTACTAGATATATTTGAAGAAGGAATAATAATTCTTTGCGATTGTTATGAGTAGGAAATTTACAAAGAGACAATTTGAATAAATGTATTTTACTTAGCCTATTTTGTTTCAAAACAAACATAAAAGCCATCTTTTAATATTTCAGTACAAAAAAATCGATTTTCTAAATATTTTTTTGTTTTTTGTGCAAAAAATTGAAACACCTATTAAACAAATAAAAATGAGTTTTAGACTATTATTAATATGTTTTCTTCTGGTATTTGGTTATAGTATAATTATAGCTCAAAATCTTGAATTAAAGAATGATGAAATGGTAAAACATCATTTCACCGATGCTGAAATTAAAAATTTTGAAAAAATTATTGAGTATTTCGAGAAGTACCTCCGGAGTAATTGTCATGATGTAATAATAGAAAATTGCTACACCAGTTATTTTAAGAATTTAGCAAGCTTTGAAGATAATGGTGATTTAAAGATTCAGATTCCCAAAGACTTAGAAATGAACATGTTAAAAGATTTTGATGATATATTTTTAAATGAAATTTGGATAGACTGGGGCAGATTTAACAACGAAGGGAGAAAGGAGAACTATTTATATTATAATATGAAAGGTAAATACTTTCGTTTTTTAGAAAATTTAGCTTTAAAAAATGACCGAATAGACTATTATTTGAAAGGGTATAAATTACTAGGAGATTTTTCCCCGACCTTAATAGTAGGTACTATCAAAGATTTTGAGAATTGTAATTTTAATGATCCTAAAGAAAAGTTGTTAATTGCAATACATCAATTTTCAATTAATAGATTTTAGCAATAAATGTATTAGATGTGGGGAAGTTTTGATAAACTTGTAAGTACGTTTATTTCTATTAAAAAAAAGTATCATCGATTATTTACCTATAATTCCTTCGTGAAAAGATGCTTAAAATTTTATCCATCTTTGATATTACCATTCTTTTTGATGCAATATAGAGAAACATCAAATGAATGACTAATAAAACATTTGATAACAGTCAAAATGAGCAAATCGTGGTATATTGAGTTAAATCTTGTTGGTACACAAAAGACTTATTGAGTAAAGGTTTGCCTTACTCAGTATTACAAATATAATGTATTCTCAAAACCTTATTTCTATTCGACTAGTTATTAAATATGGCATAATGTATGTGCCAATATAAACCACTATTCCCTTGGAAACAGAAAAATATGATGTCGTTATTATCGGGGCAGGACCTATCGGTCTTGCATGTGGTATTGAAGCGCAAAAAGCTGGATTAACTTATGTCATCATTGAAAAAGGATGTCTGGTCAATTCTATCTTCCATTATCCTAGTAATATGACATTTTTTTCTACTTCTGACAAACTAGAAATCGGTGATGTCCCTTTTATCTCACACCAACCCAAACCCAATCGACAAGAAGCACTCGAGTATTATCGCAGAGTTTGTAGTAGTTGGAAATTACATGTGCGTTTGTACGAAAAAGTAACTAAAATAGACTCTAATGATGATGGACATCAAATCATTACAGAAAAGACAACGTATCAAGCAAAGGCATTGGTTTTGGCATTGGGATTTTATGACCGCCCATTTTTACTGAATATTCCAGGGGAGTCATTGCCAAAAGTAAAGCACTATTACGATGAGCCACACCCATATTTTGGTCAACATATTGTAGTTGTAGGTGCAGCAAATTCGGCGGTAGACGTGGCACTTGAGACTTGGCGAAAAGGGGCTTTTGTCACTATGGTCATACGGGAATCAGAGATCAGACCATCTGTCAAATATTGGTCTAGACCTGACATCATCAATCGTATCGCTGACGGTTCTATCAAAGCATATTTTAATGCTACATTGAAGGAAATCACCCAAGACGAGGTAGAAATTCAGACTATTGATGGCCCTATTAAGTTAAAAAATGATTTTGTACTAGCCATGACAGGTTACCAACCACCATTTGAGTTTATGGAGTCCATAGGCATCAGATTTAATGATGATGAATATCGTACACCTGTTTACAATGAAGACACTATGGAAAGCAATGTTCCCAATTTATATTTAGCTGGCGTAGTTTGTGGTGGATTAAAAACCAATAAATGGTTTATAGAAAACTCCAGAGTACATGCTGCGTTAATTATTGGTCACCTACAACATAAATTACAATAAGAAGTCCACTCCGAAAACAATAATATATTGATCATCAAGCGTTTTTACCCTGCAAGCTAAAGGGAACATCATGATTATCAGTGTAATAGAAATGATAAATTTTCATATTTTTGGGTCAATTACTTTTCGGAATGGATTCAATATGTAAATCATCAAAATATAAAAAAAAATCCCTGAAGGCCTTTAACCATTCAGGGATTTTTTATTTTTAAATATCTAAAATAAATTTCTTACATGCCCGCTTTAGAAGCAAAGTTTTTATTTACTTCAGCTACGATTGCTTCTGTTGCTTTGACCAATTGGTCTTCTTTCAAAGTAGAAACATTAAATGCTAGCATAAACAAATAGTCATTATTTAGATTCCAATATGCTTTACCTTGCTCAAAAGAATAAGCTCCAACTGTATTTCCTGATTTGAATTTCTTAAAAATAGAAGGGTTGTCATTTCCCATTACCGTCTCTCCATCAGTCAACTTTGAAGATACAAATTTAGAAATATACTCAGGATATTCGCTATAAACAGGGTTTGTCAATATTTGAATCAAAATCCCTGCATTAGGTGTGGCAGGGTCGTCCCATTTAAAGAAACATGATCTTGTCGTAAGATTTCCTGGATCATCGGCTTCTTTGATATTTACGGAAGCACCTGCTATGCTTAATATTTTTTGAATTTCAGCTTCGCCGATCATCTCACATGCTGAAGGGATTTTAAGATCTTTAGGATCTTTGGCAGGCACGGTCACAGGTTTCATGGTCATATCGGCAGGGCTGACAGAATTGTTACCATTGTCATTTTTACAACCGAAGACTGCAACTAAAAGTAAGATAAAAGCTACATTTCTCATATTATAATGTATTAAAGGTCAATGAATTTATAAATAACTAGCAAACTCGATTAACCATGTGGTGAATAGAATGATTAAATTTTAATGCAAAAGTAATAATAAATTACATTTTAGTATAATATGTATTGAAAAAACGATAGATTTTTTAAACAATGCTTCGATTTACCCAAAAACAAAAACATCTTTTCTCAAAAATCAATAAAGTTATCTGTTTTAAATGTCTGTTGCTGGTTTGCCTTTTATAGTTTTTAGAATCATTATCACGAGCATATATAGCATAAATGCTAATGTACCTCCAGCAAATCCAACGACGAACTCTCTTACTATACTAGGCCATGTAGGTAGCGCATGGTGTACAAAGTCAATGTAGTGTACGAATATCCCACCAGCTACCATCAGTAAAGCGATAGTCCCGACTACTGCCAAAATCCTAATAATAATAGGCAACATCTTTATTAACAAATTACCAAGTTGTAGTAAAATTGAATTTTTGCCTTTGGACTTTGAAATTAACATCAATCCAAAATCATCCATCCTAACGATCATAGCCACAAGGCCATAAACACCCACAGTGGCTAGCAAAGCCACAAATGATACAGTCATAATCTGAATTCCTAATGACTTATCTAGTACCGTTCCCAATGCAATGATCACGATCTCTACAGAAAGGATAAAATCAGTGGTAATAGCAGATTTTATTTTTTCTTTTTCTTTCTCATCAAGATCGTCATCTTCTTCGGTATTCACTGGTGGAACTTGAGTTTCAGCAGCCTTTTCTACTTCTTTATGAAAAATGTATTCATATATCTTATGTACACCTTCATATGCAAGGTAGAAACCACCTAGGATCAGAATATATTCAATGAGTACAGGTAAAAAGTAACTCAAAACAAAGACAATCGGCAGAATGATCAGTTTATTTATAAACGATCCTTTTGTAATAGCCCACAAAACCGGAAGTTCTCTTGATGAAACAAATCCAGTTGCTTTTTCAGCATTTACGGCTAGGTCATCACCTAGGATACCAGCTGTTTTTTTTGTAGCTATCTTACTCATCATAGCTACATCATCCATCAATGCAGCTACATCATCTAATATCGCAAAAATCCCTGATGCCATGTTTTAATATTTGGACTAAATTACACTGCTTATTGATACCTAAAAGGAACCGTATAATATCAAAAGTCTATGACTAGTCTTCCAATATCTCAGGTGCCATACCCATACTGCTAAATCCACCATCGTGGAATAAATTCTGCATGGTCACATATCTTGTAAGGTCTGAGAATAAACTCACACAATAATCTGCGCATGCATCTGCGCTTGCATTTCCGAGTGGTGACATTTTATCTGCATAGCCAAAGAAATCGCTGAATCCCTTCACACCTGAACCCGCAGTGGTTACAGTGGGAGATTGTGAGATGGTATTGACACGTACATTTGCTTTTTTAGCATAATGATAGCCAAAACTTCTTGCAAAACTCTCCAGTAAAGCTTTAGATTCTGCCATCTCACTGTAATCAGGGAAGGTTCGTTGAGCTGCAATATATGTTAATCCTACCACAGATCCCCATTGATTGATAGCATCTTGTTTGAATGCTGTCTGCAGGACTTTATGGAATGATATCGCTGATACATCGAAGGTGGTTTTCATCCACTCATAATTCAGATCGGTGTAATCTTTTTTCTTTCTCACATTGACAGACATGCCTATGGAGTGGAGTATAAAATCAAGCTTTCCGCCAAGGATTTCTTGAGATTTGGTCATTAGGTTTTCTAAGTCTTCGATACTTGTGGCATCAGCAGGTATGATTTCGCAATTGAGCTTGGTCGCAAGTTCATTAATCTCACCCAAACGCATAGCTACAGGTGCATTTGTGAGCACTATTTGAGCGCCTTCTTCTACACATCTCTCTGCTACCTTCCATGCAATTGATTTACTATCCAATGCACCAAATATGATTCCTTTTTTACCTTGTAATAGACCGTGTCCCATTTTTTGAATATTTTACTTGGGCACAAAGATAAATAATTAAATATAATATCTAGTATGACTTTCATGTTGATAGCGACAAAATGAGTTCAAAACGTTTTTACTATGATTCATTCACCCATTCTTTCATTCACCCATTCTCTCATTCACTTATTCATCCATTTACCCATTCCTTCATTCACCCATTCTTTCATTCTCTCATTCACCCATTCACTCATTCCTTCATTCACCCATTCTTACATTCACCCATTCTTACATTCACTCATTCCTTCATTCACCCATTCACTTATTCACTCATTCACCTATTCACTCTTTCACTCATTCCTTCATTCCTTCATTCCTTCATTCTTTCATTCACCCATTCTTTCATTCACTCATTCTTTCATTCACCCATTCTTTCATTTACCCATTCTCTCATTCACCCATTCACCCGTTCACCCATTCACCCATTCTCTCATTCACCCATTCACCCATTCACTCTTTCACTCATTCCTTCATTCACCCATTCCTTCATTCA
>DAOLFJ010000400.1:0-3758 GCA_035326365.1 Saprospiraceae bacterium
ATACAACATAGAACGCTGCTCGAAGATGTCTTTCTCTAGGACCTGTAGGTCTTGGTAAAACTGCTGTATAAATTTCTTGCGGTCGCTGATAGGTAGCTTCACCACCTTACGGAAGAAGGCTAGTGTCTTGATCTGTAGCGTATTGGTCTCGTGCATCTTGTCAAAAAACTGTTTGGCACCTTTTACTAAATAGTCCATGATCTCGTAGTTGCCAGCATCGTAGTGCGCCATGAGGAACATGAGTTGGCTGTATCCTTGGATGTCTTCGCGGAGAGAGCCTACTTCCATATTGAATATCTGATTGAGATACTTGATGGCTGTGGTATTGTCGCCTGCCATGAGATGCATCCATGCGATTTTAAAGTAAAATACTAGCACACGATGCGCATCGAGTTTGTACTTGTATTTTTGGAGACGTTTGAGCGTGGACGGAATTACTTTGAGTCCTTCGGCGTACTGCTCAGAAAGGAAGTATTTATTGAGCCTGCCGTAGTGGACGTACAGGAAGGAAATGATCTGCGAGTTATTATTGAATTGTCCGTATCGCTCGTTGCGGAAGTCTTCTAGTTCGTCTAGGTATTTGGTGTATTTTTCGGTATATTTGAGATTGTACGCACACGTGAGTATGTAGTGGTAGCCACGCATGTAGAGATCGGGATCTTCATTGATCAGTTCAGGTGACTCGTTAAATAGCGCTACCCAATGTTCTGCATTTATGAGACAATTTTCAAAGTCCAGCACGATGTAGTAGTACCACACGAGTGACTGATAGAGGTAGATTTTTTCGTAATAGGATAGGGTCGTGTCTTGGTTGTAGTCACGTACCCAAGCATATTCTGTAGTGAAGGCATCTAGTTCTTCCTGATTTTTGACGTGGCCATTTTTGATGTAATGACTATGCAGGAGGATACGGATATTCGATAGTTTGGTGACGCCTTCTATGGTTTTAATTTTGGCGACACTTTTTTCTATGAGATCAGGAACCATGTCGATGCCACTTCGGGTGATGTGTCGCGATTCTATATTTTTTTCTGTCTCTAGGATAGCGAGGGACAGAAGGTCATTATTGGATTTTTCGGCGAGTGCTTTTGCTTTATCTAGTATCTTTAGACTTTGGATGTAGAGCCCTTTTCCGTAAAGGATATCTACATAATCAAGGTATTCTCGTACTTGGATATCAGTCTTTTTTTGGATATGTATCATCCGGAGACTGACCATGAGTTGTTTGTATAGGTGACGTTTGAGATTAGAGTATTGGGTTTTATCTACGTCTTTGAGTTTTGCTAGGATTTGGTTTTCGTCGAGTACTTTTTGTTTGTCTAGGAGTTCGAAAAGTTGGATATATTTCAATGAGTCAGCATCCTGAATTCTGGTAGAATAGAAGGTGAAATTTCGTTTTTCGGCTTTGGTAAGCGATTTTACGAGATTAAAGAGCTGATCCGATTGCGATATGGGCATAACATGACTTTTGTACCTAAACAATTGATAAACAATGCGATATTTCAATTAGTTTTGAACTAGAAATAACATTTTAATTTTAAATCTATCGTAATATGTGGTAAAAGTAATATAAAATTGTACTCTTATCATCAGTCGCAAGCAATAAAATTTGGATTGGTGTATTTTGAACGATTAAAATATTAAATATGCTTGTTTCTGAATATGACCAGAGTCTGTATCTGCCTGAATACGAGAAGGATGCTTGTGGTATAGGACTTATCGCTCAGCTAAAGTCCGAAAAATCCCAACAGATAGTATGTGATGCACTTACCATGCTCGAAAATATGGAGCATCGTGGAGCTTGTGGTTGTGAAGAAAATACAGGTGACGGCGCAGGCATTCTAACACAAATTCCAGATGGATTATTTAGGCAATATGCGAATATTCAAGGCTACACACTACCGACTTTGGGAAGTTATGGCGTAGGATTTTTGTTTTTACCCAAAGATGCTGAACTTAATGAAGAAATTCTGAATATTCTAGATCAAATATTAGAGCAAAACTATTTTAAGTTGCTTTTTATCAGAGATGTGCCTGTGGACAATACGATGATAGGCGCAAGTGCACTAGCTACCGAACCCAAAATGGTGCAACTTTTTGTGCAGCCTGTACAGCATGGTGTACTCAGGAATAACCTTGAGCGAAGACTGTATGTTCTTCGAAATCATCTAGTGCGTAATGTCGTGCGTTCATTTCCATTTCTAAAAGAAGTCTTTTATTTTGCATCTTTTTCGAGCCAAACAATCATCTATAAAGGTCAACTTACAGCTACTCAGGTAAGACAATATTTCCCTGATTTGAGCGACAAATATTATACTTCAGCCATTGCACTTGTCCATTCTAGATTTTCGACCAATACCGTACCGAAGTGGAAACTCGCACAACCATTCCGATGCATCGCACACAATGGCGAAATCAATACCGTCAAAGGCAATGTCAATTGGTGGACAGCCCGAGAAAAGGATTTGGTATCAGAAGTATTTAGCGAAGAAGATCTTAAAAAACTATTGCCAGTATGCAGTCCTACACTTTCGGATAGTGGCAATTTTGATGCAGTTTTGGAGTTTTTGTTCAGAAGTGGATACAGTATGCCACACGCATTGATGATGATGATACCCGAAGCCTTTCAGAATGATGAAAATATGGCTTCCTACAAAAAAGATTTTTACAAATATTACGAACCACTCATGGAGCCGTGGGACGGACCTGCATCCATTTGTTTTTCTGATGGTGTATTGGTAGGTGCTACCGTAGATAGAAATGGATTGCGACCTTCTAAATATTGTCTGACCAATGATGACAGATTAATCCTAGCTTCGGAGTCAGGTGTATTGGCTTTGCCACAAGAAAACATCGTCTATAAAGCCAATCTAAGTCCAGGAAAAATATTAATAGCAGATCTTGATGAAGGCAGAATTGTGGGTGATGAAGAATTGAAAGCCATTATTTGTCAGCGATATCCTTACGGAAAATGGAATGACAGCTACCAAATGCCAATAGATCGGATAGAAGAAGCAAGTGTTGTTGATGAATGTAATTTAGACCTACTGACCCAACAAATAGCACACGGACATACCAAGGAAGATCGTGATATTATCCTAGCTTCGATGATGGCCTCAGGATATGAACCTATCAGCAGTATGGGATCAGATGTACCTTTGGCAGTGTTGTCGATGCAGGCACAACATATCAGCAATTATTTCAAACAAGAATTTGCGCAAGTCACCAATCCACCCATTGACCCTTTGCGGGAAAAGTTTTACATGACGTTGGACTGCTATCTAGGTGCTGAAGGAGATATTCTGACCATCAAACCAGAAAATGCTAAAAAGATATTTCTGACCTCACCTGTATTGGATAAATCTAAGTACCTAAAAGTATTGAATAGCCCAAGTATCGGATACAAAGTCGGGTCTATTAAAGCCATTTTTAATGCAAATGATGAAGGACATTTACAAAAGAGCATTGTATCTATATGTGAAGAAGCGGCAAACCAAGTAAAAGCAGGCAACGATATTTTAGTAATCAATAATACCGATATAGCTGAAGGGAAAGCGGCCATTCCATCTATGATGATCGTTGGTGCTATTCACCATCATTTGATAACCAATGGATTGCGCAAAAGAGTTTCTCTAGTGGTCAATGGTGGCGATATCATCGATGCCCATCACGTAGCATGTTTGTTGTCTTTTGGTGCAGATGCTGTTTATCCTTCCTTGACCATCAAAACCATTCAAAATATAGCTGTTGAAAAAGCA
>DAOLFJ010000401.1:0-3733 GCA_035326365.1 Saprospiraceae bacterium
ATAATCGATTATTTGAATCCCCAGCTACTACCTTCTTTCCCATCATTGATCTGGATATTGATCGCATTGAGCGAATCTCTGATTTTGTCTGAAGTGGGCCAGTCTTTGTTTACTCTTGCTTGCTGTCTCAGGTCTATGATAAGATTCATAAGACCATCTAGTGGACCTGCATTGGATTCTGTCTCATCCATTAACCCGAAAATGTCAAATATTATTGTTTGGAAAAACGATTTTAATTCATTTAATGCTTGATTAGACACTTCACTTAAGGCAATTTGTCCTTCTTTCAGACTATTGATGATAGGCACTAGTTCGAATACCTTTGCCAATGCTCTAGGTGTATTGAAGTCGTCATCCATATCTGCATAGGCGGATTCTATGATGGCGCTGATTTTAGCATCCATAGGACCATCGGTAGACACATTAGATGAAAGGTTTGACAAAGTTTTATTGCCTTCCATCAATCTTTTGAATCCTTTTTCAGCCGCTTGCAATGCTTCGTCTGTCAAGTCGTTTGGTGAGCGATAGTGAGATTGCAACATAAAGAATTTAACAACCATCGGACTGTACCCTTTGCTCACATGTACACTGTCGCCTGTAAATAACTCCACAGGTGAAATAGTATTGCCATCACTTTTAGACATTTTTTTACCATTCATGAGAAGCATATTGGTATGTAACCAATACTTGGCAGGTTGGCAACCACAAGCGCCTACGTTTTGGGCGATTTCGTTTTCGTGGTGTGGAAATTTTAAGTCATTGCCACCACCATGAATATCAAACTGTTTGCCTAGGTATTTTGTACTCATCGCACTACATTCTAGATGCCATCCAGGAAATCCTACAGACCATGGTGAATTCCATTTCATAATATGCTCATCAGATGCTTTCATCCAAATGGCGAAATCTGATGGATGATTTTTTTCATCTTGATTCTTAAGATTGTCCCTAGATTCAGAGATCAATTCTTCTATGATACGTCCTGATAACTTGCCATACTCTCCTGTTTTTTCAGCAAACTTGATGGTATCGAAATATACAGATCCATTTTTCATATATCCATAACCATGGTCTATGATATCTTGTACCATTTCTATTTGCTCGAGAATATGTCCTGTGGCACGTGGTTCGATGCTTGGTGAAAGGGTATTGAATATGCGCATCATATCATGAAAACCAAGGGTATATTTTTGAGCAACTTCCATTGGTTCGAGATTGTCTAGTCGTGCGCCCTTGGACATACGGTCTTCACCATCATCTAGCATGTGACCCACATCTGTGATATTGCGGACATATCTGACTTTATATCCTAGATGCATCAGGTATCTGTAGATCATATCAAAACTCATAAAAGTCCTACAATTGCCGAGATGCACATCACTATATACGGTAGGTCCGCATACATACATCCCAATGTATCCTTCTTGTAAAGGACTAAATACTTCCTTCTGTCTCGTAAGACTATTGTAAACGACTAATTCTCTGCTCATTATGCTTAATTTTAAACCACTTTGTTGGGGATTTCACAAAAGTGGCACAAAGATATGATATTTATGTAATATGTTGTGTGAATAGTTGGTTAATGTTCCATCTGATGCGATGGCTCGATGACTTTTCTCTTCTGATGCGATGGCTCGAAGACATCGTATCGGTATCCGGTATTTAAGCGTTCTATTACCGGTAGCATGTCTGAAAGCCATACTACCAGAGTTTCATCTGATTCGAAAGTTCGAAGACTTTTTCCTTCTGATGCGATGGCTCGAAGACATCGTATCGGTATTATGTGTTGAATTACCGGTAGCATGTCTGAAAGCCATACTACCAGAGTTTCATCTCATTTGAAAGTTCGAAGACTTTTTCCATCTGATTCGATGGCTCGAAGACATCGTATCGGTATCCGGTATTTAAGCGTTGAGTTATCGGTAGCATGTCTGAAAGCCATACTATCAAAAGTTTAGTTCAATTTCGACCCTTTAACAAAATCCTGTGAAACTCTCTCAGTCTGAACTCTGTAAGTAAACCAATACCCATCTCAATGCCTGAAATCAAAGCAATAGGTATAGCAGTGCCCATAATTAGCCCTTTTTGGGATGAAAAAACACCTACAAATGCAAGTACACTACATATCAAAGTTGTGTATAGATATCTTCTACGGTTGATATTCTTTTTTGTGATCCGATATTCAGTGTAGCTTATTTCATCTGCAAGGGTAGGTTGATTTATATGATCAATGGTCCAATAGTAAAGGTGCTTTTGTCTGGACACAAAGTAAATAAATGTTCCTTTGCCAACGCAATACAAAAAAAACATAAAAAAACCGATTGATAAAAATTGATACCCAAGAGATTCTGTAAAATAATGCAAGATGGCAGCAAACAACAACAAGATCATTCCTACAAATACGTAAAAACTTCCAGCGATCATGTCACCTTTATACAGAATTCGGCATTTTTCGAGCATCTTATTTGATGATTTTGTCTATCAGTGCATCTTCCGCAAGATTGGGAATCGTGACTTTAAGATGTTCATTTTGTTCCATGGCTCTTTTGATGGCAAATATGGCTTCATCATTTCTAGCCCAACTCCTACGAGCAATACCATTATTGACATCCCAATGCAACATTGACTTGATGTTCTTCTTAGATTGCTTACTGCCATCTATCACCATGCCGAATCCACCATTTATAACTTCTCCCCAACCTACACCGCCACCATTATGCAGTGATACCCAAGTAGCTCCTCTGAATGAATCACCTACAAAGTTCTGCACTGCCATATCTGCGGTAAATTTGGAGCCATCATAGATATTGGATGTTTCCCTATATGGCGAGTCTGTCCCTGACACATCGTGATGGTCTCTGCCGAGCACGATTGGTCCTTTGATAACACCATCTTTGATAGCTTTATTAAAAGCAAGTGCTATTTCTATCCTTCCTTCGGCGTCAGCATACAAGATTCTTGACTTCGAACCCACGATTGGTAGATTCTTTCTAGCACTTTCTATCCAAATGATGTTGTCATTAAGCTGTCCGCGAATTTCTTCAGGTGCTTTTTTATATAATTTTATCAGGACTTTAGCCGCAATTTTATCTGTTTTGTAAAGGTCAGAACTTTTGCCTGAAAGACATACCCACCTGAACGGGCCAAATCCATAGTCAAAACACATTGGTCCCATGATATCTTCTACATAGGATGCATATTTGTATGTTTTTAGTTTTTTATTACGCCAAATATCTGCTCCTGCTTCGCCTGCTTCTTTGAGAAATGCATTGCCATAATCCCAGAAGTACATACCTTTTTCTGCAAGAGTGTTGATTGCTTTCACGTGCCTGACCAGCGTTTTGCGTACTTCGGCCATGAACTTATCTTTATCTTTTGCTAGTAGTTTTTTAGCTTCATCAAAAGTATAACCTACTGGACAATATCCAAGATCATCGATATTGTGAAGTGATGTCTGATCTGATCCCAATTCTACTTTTAGGTCAAATTTTACAGCTGCTTCCCAGAAGTCAACTACGTTGCCATGATAGACAAGCGCTATGGCTTCTTGTTCGTTTTTACAATCATTGATTTTATTGATCAATGAAGGAAGATCTGTATAAACATTTTCTTGTTTGATGTAACCATCTGTAATTCTTTGTGTTATGGCATCTTTATCCACTTCTACAATGACACCTACAGCACCTGTGATAATAGCTGCCAATGCTTGTGCGCCAGACATACCACCAAGGCC
>DAOLFJ010000402.1:0-3732 GCA_035326365.1 Saprospiraceae bacterium
TAGCAGATGCAGGTACAGATAAAAACATTGATTGTACTGTACAGTCTGCCGTACTTGGTACTGACTTGACTTCATCAGGTATAAACATCGTGTACGAATGGAAGCTCTTGAATGCTATCGTAGGTACTGCTAAAAACTACACAGCATTAGCTGGTGGAACATATGTACTTACAGTTAGAGATACAGTAACCAATTGTTCATCAACAGATAATGTATTAGTGATACAAGCAGATGACCTTCCGATCTTTGACGTTGATACAGTTACGATTGCGTGCTTTGGAGAAACAGCGTCTATCACTGTAAGTAATATCAGAGGTGGTAAAGCTCCATATGAAATTTCATTTAATGGTGGTCAAACTTATGGTTCTGCCCTTGTTGCATCAAACCTAGGAGCTGGTACTTATAGGGTTCAAGTAAGAGATGCCAATGGTTGCGTAAGAGTTCTCCAACCTGACATAGTGCTTACTTCACCACCATTATTTGCAGTGAATCTTGGTCAAGATTTCTTCCTGAATATTACAGAAGACTCTTTATTAAGTATCATTGGACAATACGATCCTAATGCTTTCCAAAGTATTACTTGGACAGCAAATGATGTAGAAATTGTTTCTGCAAGAGATAAAGGTTCTTACAATGCAAAACCTGAAGTGGATACTAGATATAGAGTTACTGTGGTAAATGAAAGTGGATGTATAGCAACGGATGAAGTGAGAATCTCCATAAGAAGAGTGAAACCTGAATGTGTGCCAAACATCTTCTCGCCAAACGAAACTGATGTAAATGAGTTTTTCAGTATCAATTGTGCAGAAGTTGCATTAGTTACCAAGTATAGTATCTACGATAGATGGGGCAACTTATTATTCGTAGGCGAAAACTTATCTCCTGATAATCCTTCTTCTTTCTGGGATGGTAAATTCAAAGGACAAGATGTGGTACCTGGAGTTTATGCATACTACTTAGAAATGTTATTCAAAGATGGTTCTACTGAAAAACGTGGCGGCGATGTGACCGTCATAAGATAAGATAGTATTCATCACATAATACACCTAAAAGGGTGGCACTTAAAAATAAGTGCCACCCTTTTATTTTTAGTTTGGATATGGGGAAAAATATTGATGTAATAATAATATCATCCCCTTGGGATTTGTTAGAATGATGGTTTTGTTTTTATAATTATGTCATCTCGATGGTACTCCTGTTTTTTAAATCCCGAAGGGATGACACGATTTTATTAAAAAAGTGAACCTTCCATAAATCCGATATTTTAATCCCGAAGGGATGTAAAGATTGTAGCAAAACAATTGAAACATCCATTTAACCCTGAAAGGGTGATATTACTAACCAATTTATTTTGAGATTAAATATAATTTGTATTTTTCATTTATGACTATAATACAAAATACCGTCATGATTTAGCGTTCACATAAATTTGGCTTTATAATTATCCATTATTAGCCACTTAACAACATATGTGCTGCCATAAATATACCAATTCAAAATACTATAAATCTATCCATTATTTAGAACCGGAAGTAACCATAGTTTTAATCTGACGTTGTCAGTTAAGACGTCATTCAGCAACATAATTTATAACTGTAGCCATCTATCAAACGTCAAAAAACAAGGACAAAGTCAATGCCCAACTTGTATCATAAAAAAAATAATATATAATATTTAAAAAATAGGCTATATTTTGAATCTAAATTACTATTTTTGCGCAAATTTTGTAAAAACAATTTTATGGCACAAAGAAAAGGTAAACCTACTAACGATGGTGATGAGATCATAGATGTAGTCGAAGTAAAAGGCAGTCAAGTATCTTCAGATAATTTTTTTGATAAAAATCAAAAGCTTATTACATATGCAGTAATAGGAATTGGTATTATAGCAGCAATTTACTTTGCTTATAAATATCTTTACATCGGACCAAAAGAAAAAGAAGCAGTAGCAGCGATCTACAAAGCAGAAGAAATGTTTGCTAAAGATTCATTTGCACTTGCTTTAGAAAGTCCAGGTTTTGATGGATTCCTATCTGTTATTGACCAATACAGCGGTACTAAAACAGCAAACCTTGCAACATACTATGCGGGTATTTCTTACTTAAACTTAGGTAAGTTTGCTGAAGCAGTAGAATATCTTGAGAAGTATTCTGCAAATGATGACATTACAGCTATCACAAAAGATGGTGCTTTGGGTGATGCTCATGCAGAATTAGGTGATAAAGAAAAAGCAATGTCATTCTATAAAAAAGCAGCAACTGCTTCTGAGAATGAATTACTTGCGCCTTACTACTTAAACAAGTTAGGTCTTCTTTATTACGCAGAAGGAAAAACCAAAGAAGCTCTTGAGCAATTCGAAGTAATTAAAAACAAATTTCCTGATTCTCCAGAATCTAAAGAAGCAGAAAAATTGATAGCTAGACTTCAATAACAAAATATATCGCTTAAAAACAAAAAAGGCAAAGTTTACGTTTAAACTTTGCCTTTTTTTATTTCACTCAATATCAAAACTTATAAATGTCAAGCAGTCATCATAACCTTTCCACTATAGATTCAGCTAAGCTAAAAAACCTAGACAACGCGAAGATAGCAGTCATCACAGCATCTTGGAACCAAGAGATTACATACGCTATGAGAGATGCTTGTCTTGCAACGCTAAATGAATTTAACTGTCCTGATGAAAACATCATTAAAATAGAAGTCCCTGGCGCTTTTGAATTACCATCAGCCGCAAAAATGTTACTTGCAAATCATAAACTTGATGCCGTTATTTGTATTGGTTGTGTCATACGTGGTGAGACAAAACATGACGAATATATAAGTAATGCTGTGGCATCAGGCATCATGACGTTAAGCATCGCATCAGGCAAACCTGTCATCTTCGGCGTTTTGACACCTAATGATATGCAGCAAGCTTTAGACAGAGCAGGTGGCAAATATGGTAACAAAGGTGTAGAAGCAGCGCAAACTGCCATTCAGATGATCCACCTTGCCAATGAAGTAAAAAATATAGATAAAAAGAAAATCGGTTTCTAATCCAAAAACATTCATCATAAAAAATCCAAGAATCATGAAATGAGCATGACGCATCTTTGTTTAACATAAACCTTGATGATTATTTTCATGCGCATTCCATGTGGCAATTAAATAACAAATAATATATAGACACATGAAACTCCACATTATAGAAACCGGTAAATTTAAATTAGATGGTGGTGCAATGTTTGGTGTTGTACCTAAGAGAATGTGGGAAAAACTTCATCCTGCTGACGAAAACAACTTATGCACTTGGCAAATGAGATGTTTATTAGTTGAAGATGGAGATAGAAAAATTCTGATTGATACTGGTATTGGAAATAAACAAGATGAGCGATTTAGAAAGCACTTTTATCCACATGACGAGAATAATTTCGGTACTGAACTAGCTAAAATAGGACTTACAAAAGATGATATTACGGATGTATTTTTGACCCACTTCCATTTTGATCATATAGGTGGTGCACTAGAATATGACCCGTCAGGCAAAATTGTTCCTGTTTTCTCTAATGCAACTTACTGGTCTAATGAGGTTCATTACGATTGGGCTTACAACACCAACGCAAGAGAAGCTGCATCTTTCCTAAAAGATAATTTTGTGCCATTAAAAGATATGGGTATCCTAAAAATGATAGACGTACAGGAAGGTATTCCATTTTCTGACAATATCCGCATTAGTTTTGTCAATGGACACACT
>DAOLFJ010000403.1:0-3724 GCA_035326365.1 Saprospiraceae bacterium
ATATCGGACAGAATGTAGTGATCTCTCCTGATGTTGTACTAGGTGATAATGTCAAAGTGCAAAACAATGTATCCATATATACAGGTGTTACTTGTGATGATGATGTGTTTTTGGGTCCCTCATGCGTTTTCACCAATGTGATCAATCCACGCAGTGCTGTCAATCGTAAAAATGAATACCTCAAAACCCACGTAGGTAAAGGTGCATCAATAGGTGCCAATGCTACCATTGTTTGTGGTCATGATATAGGTAAATATGCATTTATAGGGGCAGGCGCTGTAGTGACGAAACATGTACCAGATTACGCTTTAGTAGTTGGTAATCCTGCAAGACAAATGGGTTGGATGAGTGAGTTTGGTCAAAGATTGACATTTGATGATAATGGTATTGCAACTTGCGGAGAGAGCGGAGATTTATATCGATTGGTGGATGGAAAGATTGTAAAAGTGTAATTGTTATGGCAGCGTTGTTGAAATTTGATAAGACATCATTTCGCATTGTTTCATTTTCCGACAAAGGTCAGAATAAGAATTACTGGCTTAGTCAATCTGTTTACCAACGTCTATGTGCTTCATGTTACCGCACATGTGCCAGTCACAATATACCTTATTCGGCAGATCATAAAATAGACAGAGATGCTTTTCGAATAAGAAAATTAAATAATGGCTCGGAACTTTAAATTTAATATACTTGTTTAAGATTTAAATAAAAAATTCTCATGGAATCACTCATAATTTCCCCAAAAAACAAAAGTGAATTAAATTCATTTATTGAGCTTGCTAAATCATTGGGAACAGAAATAAGAACCGTAGATGACCTTAAAGACGAACACCTTTTGAGCTTTATGGAAGAAAATAAAAAATCTAAAAAAGTAGATAGACAAAAAATTTTAAATACATTAAATGCAGTCCTTTCAGAAAAGTAAGATACTAAAATTACCTTAAACTATGGAAATAGAATTTTCTGAGGGATTTGAAAAAGATATAGCGAAATCTAAAGATAAAAAGCTTGCATCAATTATTCTAAAATGTATCGAATTGTTTGAAAACGCTAATGACTTAGACGATATTTCAAACATCAAAAAAATGAAGGGACATACGTCAGCATATAGATACAGAAAAGGTAAATATAGAATTGGGTTTTATTATGAAAATAGTATTGTATTATTTGCTGCGTTTTTACCAAGGGACAAAATTTATAAAAAATTTCCATAGAACTAAAGTTTTTATCAAGATCCATCAAGTTTTTAGTCAATTAATTTCCACAGCCATCCATTTATAAAATGAAACAATTTGCCCTGATAGGAGCAGCGGGATACATCGCACCTCGTCACATGCAAGCCATCCGTGATACCGGTAATGACTTGGTGGCGGCTGTGGACACTAATGACTCTGTAGGCATTATTGATAGTTATTTTCCTAATGCTGCTTTTTTTACAGAATTTGAGCGTTTTGACCGTCATCTTGAGAAAATTAAAAGAGCCAACGCTCCTATAGATTTTGTCAGTATCTGTAGTCCCAACTATCTACATGATGCGCATATCCGTTTTGGACTCAGATATGGTGCCGATGTCATCTGCGAAAAACCCATCGTGCTCAACCCGTGGAATATCGATGCCCTCGAAGAAATGGAACTCGAAACAGGACATCACATCTTTAATATTCTCCAACTTCGGTTACATCCGACAATCATTGCACTAAAAGAAAAAGTTGCGCGGTCACCTGTTGATAAAATATTTGACCTTGACTTGACATATATCACTTCACGCGGCACGTGGTATTATACATCGTGGAAAGGCAACCCTGAAAAATCAGGCGGTATTGCCACCAATATAGGTGTTCATTTTTATGATATGCTACAATGGGTATTTGGCCCAGTTAAAGAAAATATTGTCCATATCCATACCCACGATCGTGCGGCAGGCTACTTTGAGTTTGCCAAAGCAAAGGTCCGATGGTTTCTAAGTATCAATGCTGATACACTTCCTTCGGAAATCAAAGCACAAGGCAAGCGTACATATCGCTCCATCAATATTGAAGGAAAAGAATTAGAGTTTTCAGATGGATTCACGGATTTACATACATTAAGTTATCAAGACATTTTAAACGGTGGTGGATTCCGCATCGGAGAAGCACGCACAGCGATTAATATTGTCCATCAAATAAGGACAAGCACTCCTATTGGTTTACATGGAGATTATCATTCTTTCTGTAAGTTGCCTTTGGCTTCACATCCATTTAAATAGGGGTTTGCTTGATCGTTTAATCGTCTAATGTTTAATTGTTTAATGTTTAAAAAGTTATTAATATGAATATTTACGGATTTGAAAAACTTGATGTCTGGCAGAAATCAAGATTGTTAGTTAAAGATGTATATTTGACTACCAAATTATTTCCAGAAGATGAAAGATTTGGTCTTACAAGTCAGGTTAGAAGAGCAATGATTTCAGTTTCTTGCAATATAGCTGAAGGAACTTCTAGATGGTCTGATAAAGAAAAGATTAGATTTATAGAAATTGCCTATGGTAGTTTAATGGAAGTTGTCAATTGTCTAATATTGGCATTTGATTTAGAATATATTTCTGAAGAAAAGCTTTTTGAAATGCGACTAAACATTGATCTAGTAGCAAACAAATTAAACGGATTGAAAAGATCAATAGACAAAAATAAACCATAGATCCACTGTAAACATTCGACCTTCCACCTTAACCATAGATCCTTCCACTTTAAACATTCGACCTTAAACCTTAAACAATTAATCATGAAAGGTATCATCCTCGCCGGCGGCTCCGGCACTAGACTTTATCCCATCACGAAGGCCATCAGCAAACAATTGATGCCTATTTATGATAAGCCCATGATCTATTATCCGTTATCTATCTTGATGTTATCGGGGATCAGGGAGATATTGATCATCACTACGCCAGAAGACCAAGCGGGATTCATCCGATTATTAGGTGATGGTTCGGACTTGGGTTGCCGATTTGAGTATGCAGTGCAGGCCGTACCTAATGGACTGGCGCAAGCATTTGTCATAGGGGCCGATTTTATAGGTGACGATACATCTTGTTTAGTCTTGGGCGACAATATCTTTTATGGATCAGGATTGTCAAAACTATTGCAACAAAGTGCTGCTATTACGTCAGGTGCAAGAGTATTTGCTTATCCTGTTAATGATCCTGAACGATATGGCGTCGTCGAATTTGATCAACACCAAAAGGCCTTATCTATTGAAGAGAAGCCTGTCCAACCAAAATCAGATTATGCTGTGCCTGGACTATATTATTATGACCGTCAGGTAGTAGACATCGCCAAAAATATCCAACCATCTGCCCGTGGGGAATATGAAATCACTACGGTCAATCAGCACTATTTAGAACATGGACAGTTGTCTGTGGGTATCATGGATAGAGGTACAGCGTGGCTAGATACAGGTACTTTTGACTCACTGCACGATGCATCTGAGTTTGTGCGAGTGATAGAGAAACGTCAAGGATATAAGATAGGATGTATAGAAGAGGTAGCTTGGCGAATGGGCTTCATAGATAAAGAGCAACTATCAAGACTTGCAGCTCCATTGATAAAGAGTGGATATGGAGAATATTTAATGAAGGTGATGAAGTAGGTGTTGTATTGTTTAATGTTTAAGGTGTAATGTGTAATGTTGAAGTGTTGTTAATGCCTGAATAACGTTGACCGTTTTAAACTAATTCGTTTTCATAAAT
>DAOLFJ010000404.1:0-3707 GCA_035326365.1 Saprospiraceae bacterium
GTATCCAAATCTTCGATTATTCCTTTTCATTTTAACTTATGTGGTTGTACTAAATGCACAAAGCCAAACCACTTTTAAAAAACTTACCACTGGGCCTATAGTAAATACCCCATTTGATAGCAGAAGTGTAAATTTTGCTGATTTTGATAATGATGGATTAGAAGATATACTCATTACCCAAGGAAATTCTGCTGGGGCAAGTGATCTTATTTATTATAATAAAGGTGATCTGACATTCGAATTACAACCACAATTAACGAATCAAATAAATGATCCGTCTGTAGGTGCTACCGTCGGTGATATGGATAATAATGGACTATCTGACATCTATGTATCTACATGGTATAATAGAAGAAACACGCTCTACAAAGGTACACCAAATAATGGATTTGATATTACACAAATGAATCCAAACTCTTACTCAGAATCAGCTACTTGGGGAGATTATGATGATGATGGATATTTAGATCTTTATGTATGTAATAGTGGAAATAGTACATCAGACAATCGAAATTTATTATTCAAAAATAATGCTGGTACACTTAGCTTACAAACCAACCACCCTTTGGTACAAGCAACCAATCATAGTCGGCATGCCACATGGGTAGATTATGATCAAGACGGTGATGAAGATTTGTTTATCTGTAATGAGAATCAAACTAGAAACGAACTTTTCAGAAATGAAGGAAGTGGTAATTTTATCAAAATAACATCTGCTGGAGATTTATTGCTAGAGGCGTCTGGAAGTATGGGTGCAAGTTGGGGAGATGTAAATAATGACGGATGGATGGATGTATTTATCTGTAATTCAGGCTATTTTGTTGGTCAAGCAAACCGACTTTATATCAATCATGGAGACGGTACATTTAGCAAACGTACGGGTATATATGAATCAGATAATGGTTGTTCGTTTTCATCATCATTTTCGGATTTTGATAATGATGGAGATCTAGACCTAATAGTTACGAATGGTTTTTGTAATGGTGTCATTAAAAATTATTTGTATTTAAATGATGGTCTAGGAAATTTCACCAAAGACCAAACCAGTATCGGAGAGTATCAAACACCTTGTTCGTTTGGTACAGCGTGGGGAGATATAAATAATGATGGATTTCAGGATTTAGTAGTAGCAAACTGCCAGAATAATAGTCAATCACCATTTGCAAATAATGATATATGGATCAATGAAGGAAACGAGTATCATTGGCTAAAAATAAAATTGAAGGGAAGTATTTCTAATGCTTCTGGTTTTGGTGCAAAAGTATATCTAAGTTCAATGATAGATGGTAAAAGGGTAAAACAACTAAGAACACTTAATTCTGTATCAGGATATTGTGGTCAAAATAGTAGTATACTACACTTCGGCTTGAAAGATGGTGTTTTGGTAGATACATTAGAATTAGTCTGGCCATCAGGTATTTCTCAAACATTAACTGACTTACAAACAAATGAATTGCTGGTCATAAATGAATCGTCCATTAATGCAAATTCTGAAGACAAAAATGTAGTATCATTTACCTTATCTCCCAATCCAGCGTCTACCATCATAGATATTAATGCTCAATTCAGTAATGTAGCTGATACCATTTTATTAGAATTAATTTCATCCAATGGCGTGGTAGTGTACAAAAAAACATTCGATCATATTGGAGAAAATTGGAATGAATCTATCCTTCTCACGGATCTAAAACTTCTAAGTGGAACCTATTATGTAAAGGCTTCTTCAAGAACGTGGAGCATTTCTAAATATATTGTCATTATACCTTAATCATCATATTTTATTATCATTTAAAACCTATCAAAATGTCAAATGTAATGCAAAAGTCCAAACTAATTTTATGTTTATTGTTACTCCCTATGGTCTTGATATGTCAAGATAATAAATTGAAAGTCAGTGAAAAATCATATAATACTAGTCAAGTAAAACAGATGATCCATTTTGGTCTAGGTGCAGGAGATTATTCGATAACGGACTTAGGGATATCCATCTATCATCAACTCCTTCCTACGTTTATGGTAGGAGTTTCTACACATTATCTGGGTGTAAATGGGAAAAATACATCGATTCCCCAATGGCAGAAAATACCTGTGACTTTAGAATCTAGTTATGATATTAAAAAATATAATCAAAACCGTTCTTCTATTTATTTGAAATTAGGCATTGGATATAGCTTCACGCTCAATGGCAGCTATTATGATAATAATGAATTCATAAACAAAAGAGTCACAGATGGATGGGCAGTCAGTCCTGGATTGGGATATCGTTTTAATATCTTAGAAAACACTGGATTAAACTTTGATGTAAACTACCATCTGATTGCAGATAAGACTGAAGATGATAAAGGAATAGTGATCTCAGACAACCTGTGGAATCACATTATATTTAGGACTAGTTTATTCTTTTAAAGCAAAGATGATAAAAGTCAATCAGAATCTAGTAATATCCATTATACTAGATTCTGATTGATCTTAAGGAAGAAAAACTATATTTACGAATCAAAAACATTCTTTCACAAAAAGATAGTTGCTTCTGTAAGGTTTTATAGTTATTGAGTTGATTGGCTATCTCGAGTATTCTTCTGTACTGCTATTGCACCAAAAAGTGCCAACAAAAATGAAAAAGCATAAAACCCTTTTTCACTAGGCAATAGTTCTGCATTCCATAATCCTATGACTAATAATACGATGGACAATATAGTAGCAAACCAACTAATGCCATAATATAAATCTGTAACAGGAATATTCTCTAGTCTATCACGGACGCTTTTCTGGACGGAGATGACTGCAAAAAGTCCAAACATCAAAACGGTAAAGTAAAATCCTTTTTCGTTCAAAGCCATCTCAGCCCTTACTAGACCTGTGAGAAAACCAATAATTCCTGTACCAACAGCTATCCACGAAGCTGCTACAAATGCTGCGGATGGTTTTTGTATCATATATTTTTTATTTTATTCGGTCCAAATGTACAATGAATTTAAATGCATGGTTACAAAACCACATTTTTTTTTAGCAACTTGTTTGAATTAACCCAAAGATTTCTTCCACAGCAGTTTCCAGTTCAAGACTTGCTAACACTGAACAACAATAAATTCATATTTGCTAAGCTAATCCAATATGTTAGGGCTACGCCCATCTTATTTCGTCTCTTATGATTTTCTACAAACAGAACAGAGCAACGCTCCTTTTTGGTTGTCAAACATTATTGTACACTTTTTGGACTTGTAAACTTATTTGCAATCTAGTGTGGCTGAAGCTTCCAGCTTCAGAAATATTAAACATATATTTCCATAAAAAATTTTACAAGCGTGTATTTGAAAGATGCCGGGGCTAGGCTCCTTTTTGGTTGTCAAACATTGTTGAACTCCTATTGGACTGGCAAACTTGTTTGCAAATATCTCGTATAAAGGCATTGCAATCTCTAATTGCAATATAATAAATGCTTCCAAGCGAATTATGCTAATGCTTGTCAAGTTTTGGAAACCCATTAAAACAAAACTTATACATAATACTAAGCACAACGTCCACCGTTCCCCTTCTTTTTGAAGACCGCGTCACTACTTTAACGTGAGAAGGGCTTAGGGGATGAGTTGATCTCCTTAAATAATGCGAAGCTCAACGTAATCAAGCAATCGTGTGCAGCTTCAGCGGCATCCGCAATCTACTACGTATAAATACGTATAAAACCACCATATAAATCAGATAACTTT
>DAOLFJ010000053.1:0-19842 GCA_035326365.1 Saprospiraceae bacterium
AACTTGTTTGCAACACTTAGACTTTCATTCTTGCAAACAAGTTTACAAGTCCAATAATAGGACTACTTCCTATTTGGAGTGGCAAACTTGTTTGCAACACTTATATAATGCTTGCAAACAAGTTTACAAGTCCAATAGTAGGGCTACTTTTTATTGGAGTGGCAAATTTATTTGCAACACATGTATAATGCTTGCAAACAAGTTTACAAGTCCAATAATAGGACTACTTCCTTTTTGGAGTGGCAAATTTATTTGCAACACTTATATAATGCTTGCAAACAAGTTTGCAAGGCCATTATTACCTTCCGAAATCATCTTGCAATCTCACGATATCATCTTCATTAGATGGATCATTGGCGTCGGTATGTTGCCATATTTCAGCTATGATACCCCACTCATTGAGTCCTATGAGGCGATGTCTCTCACCTTGACGAAGGGTAAGAGTCCTATTTAACTCCATGATATTGATTTCGCCTTCTTGGTCAGTATCACTCTTTTTGTAAGCTGCTTTGCCTTCTATGAGTTTCCACAATTCTGATCTTCTGTGGTGGAACTGCCATGACAGTCTTTGCCCTGGAGCTACGCATAAAATTTTGGGACTCAACGGTAGCGTCGTAGCGGTAAGCTCACCTGCGAGTTCTGGATAAAACTGGAGAATAAACTTCTTAGTATCTACCGGATCTATAACTAGAAATCCACCCCAAGGTCTATCGAAGTCATGGGTTTGGACATGGAAGCCATAGCCTTCAATTTTAGCTAAAATAACTTGAAGTTTGTTTAATTTTGTGTCCAAAGTAATGTATGGTTTTGATAAAGATTTTATTAATATTAGCGTTATGTTGTATGAACTACTTGAAAAATTATTAAATTAGAATATTTTTTACAATGATATGATCCTATCAATAATTCTCTCTGCTGTCTTTCCATCCCAAAGCTCTGGTATACCTCCTTTTTTCCAATTACCTTTCTCCATTTTCTGAATATATGAGACGATATTGTTAGGATTGGTGCCGACCATTTCATTGGTACCAATAGTGACGGTTTCTGGCCTTTCCGTACTATCTCGCAGCGTCATGCATGGTATTCCAAGAACAGTAGCTTCTTCTGTAATTCCTCCAGAATCAGTAATAATGCCAGCTGAGTTTTTAATAGTATAGATAAACTCTAAGTAAGGCATTGGGGTAGTAATAAATACTTTATTTAAAGACAAACCTAAATCATCAAATATTTTTTTGGTTCGTGGGTGCATAGGAAAAATAACTTTTTTGTCCCCACAGTGTGCATCAATTATTGACATTAATTTAAAAAGGTTTGCAGGTTCATCAACATTGGATGGTCTGTGTAGGGTAGCTACTAAATATCCCTTTTGCTTTAGATTTTGCTCGACATAAAATGTTGGCTCCTGTAATCTGTCCAAATTCCCTAATAATGAATCTATCATTGTGTTTCCCACAAAGAAAACCTTATCTTTATGAACACCAAGTTGCGCTAAATTTTGGTTAGCAACTTGCGATGTCGTAAAAAAGTAGTCTGTAATGCTGTCCGTGACAATTCTATTTATTTCTTCTGGCATAGTCATATCACCTGACCTTATTCCGCCTTCTACATGGGCAACTTTGACCCATTCTTTTTTGGCTACAATTGCACAAGCCATGGTAGATGTGACATCGCCTACTACGATACAAAGCTCAGGTTTCCATATTTTGATGGCTTTTTCATATCCTATCATGATGGCGGCTGTTTGTTCAGCTTGTGTGCCGCCTCCTGCTCCAAGATTAAGATGTGGCTCTGGAATATTAAGTTGCTGGAAAAAAGTTTCGCTCATGGCTTTATCATAATGCTGCCCTGTATGAATAAGCCGAAACTCAATTTTTATTGCCGATGATTTATTGTATTTATGAATAGCATGTATAATGGGACCAATTTTCATAAAATTTGGTCTGGCACCTGCTATGATATCTAATTTGGTCATATATTCTACTAAATTTTAAAATATGAGATTTCTCTATTTTTATTTTTTTATCTAAATTAAATTAGTTCTATTTGATTGCTTCAATCATTTTATGTGCCAAATTTATGCGATTAAAATCTTTTGTCATTCTAACGCAGCCATCGATGTAAATCTTATTTAATGTATTCATTTTGATTTCATTTAATTTACCAAGAAAGTCTTTTTCATTTTCAGGCTCAAAGCATAACCCAACCTTATAGTTTTCAACCAATTCTTTTGATTCACCTTCTACACCAAGAAAAATTGGTTTATGCATTGCAGCATTTTCAAATATTTTAGATGGTATGACCGATTTAAAAGTATCTGATTTTTTTAGTGTTACCAAAGCAACATCTATAATACTTATAAAATTCTGAATTTCATTTTTTGGCACAGAATATAACATTGTGACATTAGTTAACGACAACTCTTCTTTTAACTTTATAAGGTTTTCCCTTTCAGCACCATCTCCAATAAATAAAATATGTATTTCGGGGTCCTGAATGTTTTTTGCACAGTTTAAGATAAAATCTAATCTATGTGCCATTCCATGAGTACCAAAATAAGCCAAAACGAACTTTTCTCGTAAATTAAGTTTTTCAATCACAGACAAGTTCTTAGGAATAGGTTTAAACTTATCAATATAAACACCATTCTTTATAACATAGATTTTTTTTGGATCTATCCCTTTTTGTATTATGTTTTCTTTAAATGAATCCGTAACAACTACTATTTTAGCTGCGGATTTATATAAATGTTTTTCAATTATCTCTAATAATGAAATTGCCTTACTTTTTTTCATTGCACCGACAGCTACTATTGACTCTGGCCAAATATCACGAACTTCCATGACCCAAGGCTTCCTTTTAAAGAAAGAACTCAGCCTTCCGGCAATGGCTGTAAAAAATTGAGGTGATGTTGCAATAATTATTTCTGTACGTATAAATATTGATACAATAAAAGCCATAAAAGCAAAACTAATATAATCTACAATTCTCTTAAAAGTGCCAGTATTAGCCGTTATGTATGACCAAACCCGAATGACTTTAATACCATCAATGAATTCCTTTTGATATAATTTATTTTTATATCCTGGAAAAACTTTGCCTGCTGGAAAATTAGGCACACATGTTATTACAGTAACGTCCATTCCCATTTTCACCCATTCCCTACAATGCTCATATGTCCTGTTTGCGGGAGCATTCATTTCAGGGTAAAAATTATCTGTAAGAAATAATATTTTCAAATGGTGATTCTTGTTATTAAGCTATTATTAAATAGGACCGTGGCTTTTTGGGCTTTAACATTTTTATTAAAGCCTAAACAAAATTGATATTCTGATAACACTACTTCATTAGCTCCTTCAAAGTAAATAAACACATTATTTACTTTTAATCCAGAGTTTGAAAGTTTTATACATACCGCTGGATGGAAATGAAATTCCACTTTCGCATGTTTTATAAAAATATTTTCAGTAATCGTAAAAACCGTTTCCGAAAATAAAAATGTTCTACTATAGGTTTGAGTAAACCCATTGTGAGATGCAGATAAAGAAGTCTTATTTTCCTGCGAAATAATTGATTTTGCCCGTTTACCTACCCTAAATCCATCCCAAACTTCTGAAGAATTTCTTCCATTTACATTAACAGTATTGTGACTAGATGTCGATCGTTCCCTCTGTCTAATTTCATTTTTCTCATAAGTACTAATGCCGGGGTCAACAATAAATGGTTGGTTATTCACTCTACACTCAAATGACAAACTATCTGCATGGGCATGACCAGGAATATAATCGGGTCCTATATTACCTGCCTTAATAATAATATCAAAGTTTCGATTTTTGAATCGTCTGTAACCAGAATCAATTAATTTATTAGGTGCAAAATTAAGTCTTAAACTTTTTGCATAATCCAGTAAATCTACTGGTTTTATGGCTATTCCATCCGTTGAGTCATTAAAATGTGGCAGACTACCATCTTCATACATAACAGATAATAACCATTCACACATTTTTACAGCTTTATTTTGGATAAATAATAAAAATTGATCCTGTTTACCAAAAGAATGATCCAAAATGGATTTGTTAGTATCAAATATATTTATTGTATCTAACAATCGTTGAAGCATTAAACAATGATACATAGGTGAAAGCTCAAAATGCGCCCCATCATTTAATATTTGTTCTTCAAGTTGCTCAATTAATATTGCCTTGCCTTGGTTATATATATATTTGTCTTGAAAAAAACCACCTCCTAAAACTAAAGCGAAACCATTTTCTAATAAGTGATTTCCCAATAAATGAAATTCTTTATTATCATTCAATATATATAATTGATTATATAATGAAAGCAAAAATTGATCCCCTATATTTTCATTTTTTATAAAATACTTTACCCAATTTATTACCCTTAATGAAGTTGGAAAAGGTTCATTAGCATTCTTTAACTTTGGGAGATTGGAAGTAAATTCAAAGATTATCTCATAAAATTGGTCTTTATATATTTTGGCATCCGATTGATTTAGAAAATCAAAATAATTGAGATTATAAGTCCAAAGTTTGCCATACTGGGCAAAGTCCCAATCTATTTTATCACGAAACTCATGATTTATATTTAAAAAACGAAAATGGTTATTTCCTTTAAATGATTTTAATTGGGCTACATCCCCAATCATAGTCAACTTTTCAAAAGATGGTGATTTTTTATCAAAAACATATTTGTGGCCAACTAAAGAACGAAAAAGCTTTCTAACCTTATACCATAACTGATAACAAATTTGCGTCCATTTCAGAAACCTTAATGTGTGATAATAAAGTATAGCTTTTCGGATCATTAAAAATTTATAACATTACCATAATAAATGATAACAATGTCACTTTGCAAAGAAATATACTTTAATGTGTCTTTGGACCTATTAATAGACATTCACCCAACTTTTTAACATTAATGACTCAATAGCAGCTATTGCAGCCCTTGATGTATTTATGATCTCGTCCAAAGGAATTATGGGACTTCCCCCGGATTTTATTCTTTCCATCAATAATCTAAACTGCTCTTGATGGCCTTTATCTTGTGTTTTTGACATTCCAGAACTCTTAAATCCAAAATAATTTGACTTTCTGAAGTTATCAATTACAATTGTTTTATTTTGTGCATAAATCTCTATTCTTTCTTTACTGTAAGCCTTGCTACCATTTGCAAAATAATTAATTACACCAGTACTGCCATTTTTATATTTTAATAAAATTGTAGCATTATCAGTATTATCTGAAGGGTTGTTGCCCATGGCATTCATTACAACGCTTTCCACCAATGAACCTGTCAACGAAGTAATTAGATCAATCAAATGACAAGCTTCGCCAATAATACGACCTCCACCTATCTCCATATCTTGTACCCAAACGTCTTGAGGTATAAATCCCGCATTCATTGTTGCAATAATGTTTATTGGAATATTGGATATACCTAATTGTTTTTTTGCATCAATGATAAAAGGCGAAAATCTTCTATTAAATCCAACTGTGAGTGTGCCATTAGATTTCTGCAATGTTAAAATGATGTCGTCAAGCTCCTTATTATTGAGAGCTAATGGTTTCTCAACAAAAACATGTTTTCCCGCATTTAAACTTTCTATTACTTGGGAAGCATGTGCATTATGCCTTGTCGTTATGAATACAATGTCAACTTCCGAATCTTTAAGAATTTCTTTATAGTCAGTTGTAGAATTGGAAACACCAAACTTTTTAGCCAAAGTTGTGCCAGAAAGTCCTTTTGACGATGCAATGTATTTTACTGATGCATTTATCTTATTTAATGAAGGTAAAATAGTAGAACCAGTAAAGTTTCCTGCCCCAATAATACCAACCACTCCAATTTGTTTCGAAAAGTTTTTTTCTAGTAATTTTACAGTATTAAAAAACTGTTTCTCTAAAACATCATCATACTTAAGAATTGAAGCAATAGATTTTGATGATGACATATTGCCATATACTTGATTAAAGTCATTAATCGGCACGACTTCTGTGATTAATGGTGCTACAGATAGTTGTCCTTTTTCTAATGCACTAAGCACAGCTTCAAAATTTCTTTTTTCTGTCCATCTTACATAACCTATTGGATAATCATGACCTTTTTCTTCATAGCTTTCATCGTATCTTCCTGGACCGTAAGAACAAGAAACTTGAAAACTAAGTTCTTTTTTGAAAAAATCAGATCTATTAATATCTAAACCAACGACTCCAACTAGGACAATCCGCCCCTTCTTCCTACACATACCTGCTGCCTGAGCTATGACATCATTTGATTTTGTAGATGCTGTTATCAGAACTCCATCAGCACCAATACCATTTGTTAAACTTTCTAATAATGTTATTGGATTTGTTCCATCATCTACTGAGTAAGCTTCTATACCAAATGACTTAGCAAGGTCCACTTTACTTTTATCAAAATCCAAACCAATCACTCTACAACCATTAGCTAGCAATAATTGTCCAGAAATCAATCCAATTAAACCAAGACCTGTCACGACTATAGTTTCACCAAAGGTGGGACCAATTAATCTAATACCTTGAAGACCTATTGCTCCTATTACTGTAAATGATGCCTGATCATACGTCACTGTATCAGGAATCTTTGCCACCAAATTTTGCCCAATACAAACCACTTCAGCATGGTGCCCATTAGATGCTACTCTATCACCAATTTTAAAATCATTTACTCCTTGGCCGACCGCAATAACTTCTCCTACATTACAATAACCTAATGGAAGTGGTTCTCCCAATTTTCTAAATACAGCCTCAATAGTGGGGCGAAGACCGTCAGATTTTATTTTTTCCAAAACCTGTTTCACCTTTTCAGGTTGTTGTCTAGCTTTTTCTAGATAACCGGCTTTACCAAATTCAACCAACATTCGTTCCGTGCCTAAGGAGACCAAAGACCTGTGGGTTCGTATCAAGACAGCACCTCGTCGTACCATAGGAGCAGGTACGTCTTCCAAAATAGTTTCACCTGATTTAAGGTCTTGAATGATTTGTTTCATGTAATAATTAATATGATTTTTCTATTTTGATTCCAGATCTATTTTCGACTTTTAATTTATTTTTTTCGTTAGATCTTTTATCAATTATAGGTTCAATAATTTTTAATTTTCCTGCTTTTTGGATAACCATTATATCTTTTATTTGAATTGGCTTAGATCGATCATCATAAATTTCTACATTATCAATTAATATATTTTCGGCATTTTCATGTACTATTAACCCATAAGATGAATCATTATTGAATATTTTACCATTTTTAAATGTTGCATCCTTTGCGGTAATCCATACTGCAAATTCATCATTTATTCCAGTTACTGTAAAATCTGAAACACTACCACTCCCTTGAAATCTAAGCCCTATTTTTGATTGCCCTTTTCCATCAATAATCAAATTTTTAATATTTGCATCTACATTTTGAAATTGCGCCCCCATTTTACAATTTATCAAAGTTAAATTTTCACCTTCAAATCCTGTCTTCCCTGCAAGAGATAAACCTGCGTCGCCAGAATTTTCTATTGTCAAATTTTTAAACACTATTTTTCTTCCTGGAGCATCTTTGTTTATAAAAAAACCATAAATGGAAGAATTCTTAACGTTTACATTTTCTAAATACAAATTCCAATGCCCAGCGGTTTTAATACCTCTTTTTGAATTGATTGAAGTAATGTTTTTAGCAACACCCGTCCATGTATCTTTTGGATCTGCAGCTACCCGATTTTGTGCATGCTCTGTCCCGCTGAAATCAATACTATAAGCTTTATCGTTGACTGAAGTATATCCATCGATATATAGATAATGTTCTTTACCCAAATTATAAGGGTTAAGGGCACCAATACCATGGCTAGACGTATTTTCGGTATAAATATTATTTAGTGTGGTTTTTAATGCATATGTCACAATTCCAGCCCCCGACATGTTATAAAAGGATGCATTATTTATTTCAAGATTATGGATTTCATTTCCATTATTTTCTATTGCAAAAACTCCTGTATGTGCTCGCGTGTAGGAAATATTTTCTGAATATATTTTTAGGCCATTGATTTTTAGATTTTTAATGTCTCCACTTTCTGTGAAAATTTTTATAACTGCACTCTTTATCCCTTCAAAAGCAAAGTCTTCACCTATATACAATTGCGCCCCTTCTTCAAATTCAATAGACCGCACCTTTGATTTATTCGTAATAAGAAGGCTCTGGGGATTATGTGTTCCACCAAAAGATGATCGAATTAAGTAGTTACCTTTAGGAAAAAAAATATTTTCCTCCATATCAATTGCACGTTGAATGGAGCTTACATCATCTTCAATACCGTTTCCTAAGGCTCCATAATCTTTTACAGATCTATATTTTAGGTTATTGACTAATAATTCTTTATCTTTTACCGCACAAGAATTACCTACATTGATTAAGATAATGATATAAAATAATAACCCAATTTTTTTCATTTTATTTGTTTCTATCTCCCAAACTGATTATACCATGATTTGATTGCCATCAAACTTAAAATACTATAACTAGCATCATACTTATTTTCATCATTATTTTTGAGTAGTTTTTGTACGTTCATAAAGTTAAAAATACCTTCCTTTTCAATATTTTCTTTATTAAATGTGGTTCGAATTTGCTCTTTTAATTGACTTTTTATCCAAGTTCTCACGGGCGCCCCAAAACCTGCTTTAGGTCTATATATTACATCATAAGGTAGATATCTTTCCATTACCTTTTTTAGAAGATACTTAGTCGTCGTTCCCTTCATTTTTAATCCTGGTGGAATCTTGGTTGAAAACTCAACAAGTTCCTTATCTAAAAATGGTACTCTTACTTCTACACCAACTGCCATACTTAATTTATCTGTATAATTTAAGTTGTGATCTGGTAGAAAATACTTTAGCTCTAAATAAAGCATCTTATTAAGTAAAGACTTTTCGTTTGGAATATACTTAAAAGTATCTTCCAACACTTCCATTGAATCAAAACCTGCTGATTTGATAAATAAATTTTCAGACAGCAATTTTTTAGAAGACTCCAATGAAATCCAAGAAAAATATCCAAGTAATCTTTCCGTGGTTGATCTATTCAAATCAAAGAAAATCTTTTTAACCCTCCTTATTTTAGGATTTGCAGAGTGAAACTTATTTAAGATAAATTGGCATATTGATACAATAAGGGAAGGAATAAATTGAATATACTTTTCATAATAAATAGCTTGATGTCTTCTGTATCCAGAAAATACATCATCTCCACCAGTACCACCCAAAAGCACTTTAAATCCATCTTTTCTAGCTTGAGTACATATATTCAGCACATGGAGTGGTGCAACATCAGCCTGTGGCTCATCCAAATGCCACACCATTTTGTCAAACCCATCCATTATGTTTTCTTTTCCGACTACAATTTCTAAATCAACATTAAGATGTTTTGCTACTTTTTTTGCATAGAAAAGATCATCTGCAAAACCTTCATCTTCTTGGCTTTTACTTCCAGAGTCAACAGTATAACATTTAATTGCTTTTTCTGGCATTGCTTTTATTGCCATGGCTACAATTGCACTACTATCTAAACCGCCAGACAAGAAGAATCCAATTGGCACATCAGACAATAATTGTCTTTTTACAGCTTCAAAAAGTTTATTATCTAACGCGTCTATCCATTCTTCTTCTGTCTTCTGATCATATTCTCCTGTGAAAGGTATAGTGTAATATTTGACCAATTCTATCTTTTCAGGTTGAGCAACATTTAATTTAATATAATGACATGGATGTAGTTTTTTTACATATTTGAAAGCTGTGCGTTCTCCCGGGGACCATAAAAATCTTATATATTGTAAAATTCCTTTTGAGTCAAGTTCTTTATCAAACGCTGGGAATTTTAGCATTGACTTTATTTCAGAGCTAAACATAAATACTTCACCTTTATGGTAATAATAAAGCGGTTTTACTCCAAATTGATCTCTTACTATAATTAGATCCTTAGTAAATGAATCATATATGGCAATGGCAAATATTCCATTGAGTTTATTAAAAAGTTCTACCCCATATTCTGAATAGCCATAAAGTATTGTTTCAGTATCTGAACTTGATTTAAAAGTATATTTATCTTTTAAACCCTCTCTTATCTCAAAATGATTATAAATTTCCCCATTGAAAACAATACAATACCTATTATCTTCTGTTGACATGGGTTGGTGCCCATTAGAAGAAAGGTCCTGAATCGATAGACGTCTATGACCTAAAGATATATTCTCACTTGAAAAGTAGCCAAAATCATCTGGACCACGATGTGCAATAGCTTCAGTCATATCTTTTATAATATGATTATGATTGGGGTGCAAAATTCCTGTTAACCCACACATAGTTTTCTTAATTTAATTAAGGAAGAAATATTTAACATAACTTATTTATTTTTTAAAAGCATAAAAAATCATCTCAATTTGTTACTGTAGTTTTACTAAAGCTTCACCAACAATGACAACTCTATCTTCATTTGTTTTGCATGTTGTTTTAAGTAGAAGAGAATTTTTTTCTTCATTCAATTCTAGTATTTCAATTTCTGTTATAATTACATCATTCAAAAAAGCAGGGGATTTAAATGATAATGACTGTTTTAAATAAATGGCCCCTTCGCCTGGCATTTCACTTGCAATTAAAGCTGAAATAAAAGAACCAAGAAAAAGCCCGTGTGCAATTCTTCTTTTAAATACAGTTTTCGCTGCATAAACATCATCCAAATGGATTGGATTACTATCACCACTTAATCTCGCAAACTCCACCAAATCTGATTCAATTATTTCTCTGGTTGATCTAGCTATGTCACCAACCTTAAAGTCGTTTATACTTTTCATTTATTAGTATTTATTAATTCTTCTAGGAAAATATAATAACATGTTCATTTACAAAATAGTCTTTTGGCCCAATTCATCTAAATTAATTTTTAAATTTGTTTGATCTTGCATTTTAATAGCAACTAGATAAGCAAACAATATATTATTAAAAACATTAGATGATGGTAAAATTATATTCCCAAATTGGAACAATACCATTGGGTATATATCTTTTGCAAATGAAAATGATTTTACAATCTTTAAATCTTTATTCATTATGTTCAAAGTTACGTGATTGGATTCAATGAACTTTGATGGCGTATTGGTAAAATAATTTTTAATTTTGTTCTTTGATATTTCTGGTTCAGTACAGGTTGTATAAACAATATAATCTTTTAAAACAGTTCCAAAAATACAAGGGCCTTGAATTTGATTTAAACTTTCTGTAAGCCATTCTCCATTAAATTGATATAAATATATCATGTAGTTAAGTGAGAACTGAGAATCTGTAAAATAAACTAAACCATCTCTGTAAGGAAATCCAAAACAAGCTCTATACTTCTGATTACCAACCAAAGTAGGCTTTACATCTTTAAAGTTATCTTTTACTATGTAAATACCAGGTGACTGCCCAAAATCACCTGTAAATATCCACAAACATTCATTTTTAAAGTCAGGAACTAAATTATGAATATGCTCTATTGAGTTCGTTTTGAATGTAAAAACTTTTCTTATCTCAGCAGGATTTATATAAAAAACAGAGCAATCAGTTTTTAGCTTATTATTAAAATATTCTCCGAAATATACACCTTTTTCAAATCCATGAATATTTTCTACAGGTACTAAGTACAAAGGACTCTTACCCTTAAAACCATTATATCTTTTAATTATTGAAAAAGTACTTAATTGAATTAAATAAATATAACTATTATATGCGATATAAAGGTGATCATCAAGAATGCAGGATGCTTGTATTCCTAACCTAAACAAACGTGATGCTAATCTACTAAAGCGAAATACTTCAGTAAATTTGGGAGGAATAACCAAAGATTTTAAGACTTTTTCACTTAATATATCAACTAAATATATTTTATTATTGATTGATCCAATAATTGTTTTATCGTCAACCCAACATAATATTTTTAATAACTTCAAGATCTTCATTTTTAAACCCAAAAATACGGGTACCCTTTTATGTTTCTATTTTCTAAAAATGTAACTAACTCATTACTTCTTAACGATTCAATAAGGATATTTCCTACCAACTTGGATTTCAATACTTTTCGATTAATCAACTCTTTTGCAAGATTTCTTTCAGCAAAATGCAATTTACCCCATTTATACTTTCTCTCCTTAACTTTTAATTGAAAAGTTTTTTCGCCATTTATTATTCTAAATATTCTATCCTGATACCAATTTGGAACTACCCAATTTTCACCTTTGGTATCTTCAGCAACATGAATCATTGTTAGACTATGCGTTAAATCAGTGCCTAAACCGAGTACAAATGCATTTCTATTAGCACAAAAACTCCAACTTGACATTACTCCACATGGATATGGATCCTTTTCATTATCCTCCATCATGTTAATTGCATGTTTACCTATAGCCACCATTGAATTGAGAGGATGCAAACTTCTATGCGATCTAGGGTCAGAAATCATTGCTTTGGCAATAGCACCAGTCCAAATTTTAGTACTTTTAATATCATAGTCAAAAATATTTTTAATTGTACCATCCTTTTCTACTTGTGGTTCAGGATAAATAGCTATTGATGGCATTGCTAATGTTCCTTCTGGACCTAGATAATCCAATAAACTATTTACTATTTCAATGGGACTTAAACCTAAAACCTTTAATTCATTAAATGATGCATGCATTACCAAAATATCTCCTGAATTAAGTCCTCTATCTTTTAATTCTCTTATTATCTGATTAAAATCCAAATTAGAATTGGTTGTATTTTTAGGTCCTTTATTAGATATTTTTTTCTTTAAAAATCTATCAACTATTGGTTTTAGAAAATAATAAAGTCTTCGATTTATCATTTCAATATGTGGAGATAAGGCACTAATTTTTTGATAAATTGTTACATTTGCCATTATAAAATACTTTTAAATTTTTCAACTGCTACAGATAAATTATTCTTTTCCTTTAATAAAACTAAAGCATTGTTTGCCAATTTTTCTCTTAATTCAAAACTTTCCATTAATTTTTGAATATGGCTAGCTAATAAAATTTTATTCCCTATTTGTGAAATTAATGCATGTTTACCATCATCTAAATAACCTTCAATAGTAGGAATGTTATTAATTACAACAGCACATCTATAGTTTATCGCTTCTATCATTGAATTAGGAAAACCTTCAAAGTATGTTGGCATCACAAAAATATCTGAACTATTTAAAATTTTTTCCTTTGCTACTCCATTAACCCAACCATGAAACACAAAATATTCAAAAATACCCTTAGATTTAATTATTCTAATCACATCATCCTTTGCTGCCCCACCACCACATACATTTACTTTGAACTTAAAATTTCTATTATTCTTAACAATAATATCAACTGCTTCAATTAAATCGTAGATACCTTTGGTCTTTTCTATCCAGCCTAAAAATAGTAGTTCGACAAATTCTTTGTTCTTATCTTTTAATATCTGCGCTTCATTGATGTTTAACCAATTATAAATAGTTACTATTTTGTTTTTATTATTTGTATTTACAGTTGAATAAAATCTTGACCAATAATCACTTTGACCTATAATAACATCCGAATACTTTAATACACTCGAAAGTATTCTTTTCATAGAATTGCTTGAATTATATTGTTGCTCTATATCTCCTGAACGTATGGATATTATTGTCTTTTTTCCCAAAAGCTTTGCAATAAAAATCAAAAAACCTTTCTCCATAAGACTTTTCCCTGATGAAGAAAAACAAATCAAAGTACTAACTCTGCCAAAAAACAAAAAGTAAATTGACTTTATGTTTCTTAAAATAATATGATGTATTTTTTGATATGTCTTTGGTGGCGGTACGGTATTATTTGAAGTATCAATTAGTTCAAACTCGTAAAAATTCAACAATTCTGACTCTACTAAGGAATTACATGCACTTTGTACTCCGCCTGTTGCACCACCTGCAACACTTTTCTTAAACGCTCCAACGAAGAGTACTCTTTTCTTATTCAAAACTCTCTAATTGATACATTTCTAACCACAAACATAAATTCATCATTTTCCAAAGTAAAAATCCCCAATCCCTTTTTCCTGAACAATGTTCTTCTACTCTAATGTTCAATACTTTGTAATCAAAAATATCCATTTGAATTATTTTTGGATCATTAAATATTTCTTCCATAAAAGATTTCAAAGGTCCTTTTAACCAATTTTGATAAGGTACTCCAAAGCCTTTTTTGGGACCATATAGCACCTCATTAGGCAGAATGCCATCCAAAGCCTTTTTTAATAAGTACTTCTTTACACCATTTTTAACTTTCAACGATGAAGGTAAAGATATAGCAAATGACGCTAAATCATTATCCAAAAAAGGGACCCTTACTTCTACACCATTTGCCATAGTACTTTTGTCCACTTTTTCCAAAAATTGATCTGGTAAAATTATCTTAGTATCTAACCACAATAGTTTCTGTACATTATCAGATAAAAAATCCAACTCCTTTGAAACATCTTCATATCTTTCAAATGGATTTGTTTGTAGAAAGTTTTTCTGAATATTTTCTGTAAAAAGCTGCTCAGGTATCCCTTCCCTTTCCTCAGTTAAAAACTTTGCAAAACGAATTTTTGATTGATCACTTTTAAATAATGGATAAAATCGCTCAGTTTTATTTCTAACATATTTTGACGGAATAAGACTTTTCACAGCGTTTAAGCTTGTAAAAATAAGTTTATATTGGTTGTATTTTGACATAATATGGTATCTAGGATATCCTGCAAATAACTCATCCCCACCATCTCCTTGCAAAACCACTTTACAATCATTTTTAACTTGTTGTGTCATTAAATACAATGGAATATTAGCTGCATCACTAAATGGCTCATCATGATGATAGATCATTTTTTTTATGATATCCGTAATTTCTTTTCCCTGTATCATTAACTCATGATGCTCCGTCCCGAATTTTTTAGCAATTTTTGAAGCTAGTGGCAATTCATTGTGCCCTCCGTCAAAATCAAATCCCGCAGAGTAAGATTTTAATTTTCCAGCATAGTGTTTTGATGCAAATGCAGTAATGGCAGAAGAATCAATGCCCCCACTAAGAAAAACACCAACAGGAACATCACTAACTAGTTGCCTCGAAACTGCACTTTCTAAAAGTGATTTGGTTTGAGAAATGGCCGTTGATTCTTTTATGTTATTTTGGGATATTGTATTTATATTATTAATGCTCCAGAATTTTTTTACCGTTACTTTATCTTTCGATATTTCTAAGTATTGTCCAGGCAAAATCTTTTTAATCCCTGAAAACATCGTATTTTCTCCTAAAGCATACCCATAATATAAAAATTCATGAAAAGACTGTAAATTAATTTTTCTTTTTACAATGTCATAAGATAAAATAGTTTTAATTTCTGATCCAAATAATAACAAATCATTTTCATGCCAATAATATAAAGGTTTTACTCCCATCCTATCCCTAGCAAGTATTAATTTCTTTTCAGCTTTGTCCCAAATCGAAATCGCAAAAATTCCATTTAATTTCTCAAAAACTGCACTTCCCCAATATTCAAATCCATTTACGACAACTTCAGTATCAGATAAACTTCTAAACTGAAATCCTTTAGATTGTAATTCTTGTTTTAATTCTAAATAATTGTAAATTTCACCATTATAAGCTATGATATACCTTCCATTAGCGGATGTCATAGGTTGGTGTCCTGCAGAAGATAAATCAATAATACTCAACCGTCGATGCCCTAGACCTACGTTTTCATCCTCATAATAGCCAGCATCATCAGGTCCCCTGTGCCTTATTGAATTTGTTGCTTCTATCAGGCTATCTTTTGACAAAAGTCTTTCTTCAGATTTGAAATATCCTGTAATACCACACATAAGTCACTAAAATTTATTTATCATTTGTTCGTGGCGGTTAATTTCCTCTTCTGTAAATCTACTTTTTAGTAATTTAGCAGGTATACCACCTAAAATTGAGTACGGTTTACATGATTTTGTTACAACAGATCCAGCAGCTATTATACTTCCTTTTCCAATAGTTACACCTTTAAGAATTATCACACCTGTACCTACCCACACATCATCTTCTATAATAACAGGTTGATCATTTTCTGGCAATTTTACTTTAACATCATACATATATGCTCCTATCACACTTGTATTATGATTTCCGCCCATAATTGTAACATTAGGACCGAACATTACTTTTGAGCCAATAGAAATAAAAGTTTCGGACGCTGCAAAATTAGCTCCACTACCAATAAAAACATCATCTCCAACACTTATAGTTTTATAAGAAAATTGATCAAACGGATCAAAAATAAAATTAAGACCATGTTGCTTAAATAAAGGTCGTATTGAATACATCAATACCCTTTTTACCAGTTTCTTAATAAGAATAAAAATAATGCCAAATACCCTCATTTGCTAAAATCCAAAATTTTCTGAAATTTATTTACAAATTCCTTAGAACTAAAAGAAGATTCTGAGAATTTTCTAGCATTATTCCCCATTTCTTCATATTGAATATCAGATAAAGTATAAAACATATCGATTGCATTTGCTAAACTATTTGCATCATCTGGATCAAACAAATATCCATTTACCCCATGTTTTACAAGTATAGGATGATCTAATACATTACTTATTATCACAGGTGTCCCTGTAGAAAGGGATTCACAAACCACATTTGGCAACCCTTCCACCTTAGATGCCAGAATTAAGGCGTCATAATCTTGATATTGCTGTTCCACATTTTTAATTGGCTCTTCCCACATCCAATAATCATTAATTGTATTAGAAAGGATAGCCTTTTCCATCTCTTCAAGATAAGACTTCCTATTGCTTAAATTATATACTTTTTGCCCTATCCAAGTAAGTCTAATGTCAAATTTTTTTCTAACTTCTGTCAACGCTTCTATAATCAATAAACCATTTTTATCAGGTCCCACACTTCCAATTACTAATAACTTATTCTTTCTAGCATAAGATGATCTTTTTTTAAATAATTCTAAATCAACAACATTATAAATACAACATGATTTGTTTACTAAGTTAGGGTAAAAATCAATCCAGTTCTTTTGCTCATGAAAAGAATTAAATACAATAAAATCAGCAAATGAATTAATGAAATTAAACTTCCATCGATCCCAAAGTTTCAACCTTGAAATATTGGTACTTGATCTGTATGAGATGATAGATTTACTTTTAGCAAAAGTAAACAACTTAGTTAAAACATTGTAAAAATTAGGGGTTGTCAAAAATGAAATTATAGTAAAATAGTCATTCTTGTAAACAAGTTTCGTCAATTTATAAACGACATCAAAACCATATTTTGATGATTTTTCCATTTTATGAGTTTGTATGGCTGCTTCATCAAGTCTATACTGATAAAATGATTGTGGATAATAATAAAACAATTCAATATGATATCCTTGCGATTTTAATAAAATTGCTAGCATAGTTAATTGATTCTGTGCCCCTCCAGATCCAAGATTGTCAATAACAAATAAAATTTTTTTCAATATTTAAATTACTTAACTTTTCTATAAAGAATTTCATTACATCCTAGAGATGAAGTTTGCTTAATTTTGACGGCTTCAAATCCATTAGTAATAAAAAAAGAGTTTAACTCATCAACAGATGCATACTCAAAAGGAAACCCTCCATACCAATCGATTATATCATGAAAATAACTCATACCCCTATCCTTTTTATAATTTAGAAGTGGTGTAATAGCAGCCATTGGTTTTAACATCAGAGTATATTTTACAATATTAATTATTTGAAAAAAGGAACCCAATACAATAGCAAAGATTTTATTAAATCCATTAGGTAAAATATTATAAAAATACTTTACAACCCACCAAAACTTAGACTTCCATCCTTGATTATTGTAAATGGCTATAAAAAAATAGCCATTCTGTTTAACTAATGATAAACTATTTTCGATAGCCTTCCACATAGACCCTGTATGATGCAAAACACCCCATGAATAAACTATATCATATTTTCCTAATTGTTCCAAATATTCAGTATCTAATGCATCACCTTGCTCTATATGCCAGTTTTTGTTATTGGGCTCAAATTGTTCTTTTATTTTTTGTGTTGTTTTAACAGAGTCATAATCATAATCAAAAGAATGTACTTCGGAAGCACCTAATCTGATGGCAGATAAACTGTGTAAACCAGAGCCACAACCGATATCAATAAAGCTAGCCCCATAGCATATATTATTTAAAAAATATTCCATTTTTAACTTAGATGCATTTATGTGCCTATCATTAATTTGAGCACTGTAGCTTTCCCAATTTTTACCAAATTTAAATCTCATTTTATTTCAATTTTTAAAAAAATAACTAACATCTATTTTAACAAATTTGCTTTACAATCCAAGTTAGCTTGATTAATCGATTTATCTAGTTTTAAAAAAATAATACTTGGGACTATAAGTCCAAATAAAACATTACTTATACGCTCATCTAGTGCATTATGGCTAGTAAGAAATGCTATCATCAAAAATGTTATCATCAGTGATATAAACAAATACTTGTAAGCTAATTCCTTCTGCTTTATTGAATGCAGGAAATATAAAGCAGTGAATAACAAAAACAATGCAGATGGAACTACCCCTGTTTCACCCACGATCAATAAAGCAGTATTATGCACACCAAGTCCATGTTCTTTTATGCGATGGAAACTCCCGAAACCATTGCCTATGATTGGATGTTCGATTATTTTTGGAAAGACTAATTTTGCAATGCCCGATCTCTCAGACGTAGTTCGATCATTAAGTTCGCCCCGACTTAATGCAATCGTGTCTTCTATTCTTTTCATAGAAGCATAACTAAGTCCTTTTGTCAAATTTTCAAAGTTTGTATAAATATAAAAAGAACCATATGCAATTAACAGAATATTAAATATGGAAATTATTTTACCTGTAAATTTAAGTTTGAAATAATAAATAATATTAAACAAAGTAAAAAATGTAAGATTTAATAGAGTCATCAAAATTGCAGCTTTGGAAAGACTTAAAAATGCAGCATAACAACTTGCGCCTACCAAAATAAACCAAAACAATTTACCTTTCCGGTTAGAAATAATTGAATAGAGGCAAAAACACAACATATAATTTGCATGTAATCCTGTTGTATTTGGATTGGTAAAAATACCAATTTGCCTGTCACCATAGTCTTTGATAAAACTCATAGATTCTGTAAGCCCTAATTCGCCGCCAAAAATTGTAAAAAACAATGGGAGAAGCAATAAAAAAGAAGCTTTATGAATCAACTCAATAAGCCTTGACTTACCTTTTTCAAAAAATTCATTAGCAATATATTGATATAAAGCCCAATAAATTAATATGGATGAAATATAACCTCTGAATAGCTGATATAAACTAGTTTTGGGATGTAAGTTTTCTGGATAAGCTATAATACTTATCAGACCTATAAACATGTATAGAATATAAAAAGCCAATAATACTATAAATAAGTTAGAATAATATTTTGGCCGTGGAGTATTAAATATGATTAATACACAACATAATAAAATTATAGGGGAAAAAAAGGCAGATGTCTTAAAGTAGGCTGCGAACAACCCATTAAGATACAACAAATTAATCCCTAAGATAGTCCAAAAAGAGATTGTAGAAATCTGTTTTTTAGTCAATCTGATTATAATTTATCAAAGTCAAAAGTTCATTTGACACAATATTACTATCAAAAAGAAGAGACATTTTCTTAGCATTTGATACCAACGTCTTTTGCAATTCAATATCATATATCAGCACATCAATTG
>DAOLFJ010000405.1:0-3702 GCA_035326365.1 Saprospiraceae bacterium
CTAGAGTCAGAGTTTGGAGAGTCGTCTAATGGCATAAGGGTAGAGCTCAATAGATTTGAAAAAGCAGGTATGCTGACTTCTTTCAATCGTAGCAATAAAAAATATTTTAGGGCCAACACAGATCATCCATTGTATATTGATATGCATAATATCATATTAAAGTACATTGGTTTTGATAAGATCATAGATAGTGTGATCGAAAATCTTGGGGATATCCATAAAGTTTATGTTACAGGTGCTTTTGCAAAAGGTCTTGATGATGATCAGATCGAATTGGTATTGGTAGGTACTTTAAATAATGACTATTTAGTAGAATTAATTACAAAAGTAGAAAAACTTATACACCGCAAAATCATATGTTCAACTTTTGATAGCACGCAAATTAGTCAAAAGCATTGGGATGATCTAAATGACAATGCATTATTACTTTGGGAAAGTTAAAAGAAGCGAGATGAAAGACAAAATACCAAAGCAAATACAAAATATTAACCAACTTTCTACCGAAGAGAAACGTTGGTTTGCAGTATATACCAAATATAAGTGTGAAAAATATGTAGCAGATTCGCTTGCCAAAAAGCAAATAGAAGCCTACGTACCCATACTTACAAAAACAAAGCGATATAGTCGCAAGATTAAACATTACAGTGTTCCACTTATAAACTGTTATGTTTTCGTTTGTATTAAAAAAGAAGATTATCTAAAAACGCTCGAGACAGAATATGTCATGAAATTTCTAAGAAATGGTCAAGACCTTTTGGCCATTCCTGAAATAGAGATTGAAACATTAAAAAGAGTTGTTGGCGAAGATATTGAGGTGAAAGAATCCATGCGCTCAGATTGGTTTATGGGCGAAGAAGTAGAAGTAATCGCGGGTCAGTTAGCTGGCATGCGTGGCAAAATAGTTTCTAAAGAAGGCAAGCGAAGCTTCGTCATAGATTTAGAAACCATCGGTTATCAGTTAAGAATCAAGGTAGACTTTAACTTATTGAAACCGGTGACGGACGGACTTTTAATTGCTTAATAATATATTATAGCAATGGAGTAACGCCCTTTAGGAGATCAAGTACTTGCGACTTATCAGCGGCGAAGCCATATCTTTGTGTTAAGGTGTGAAGTTGGTAATTTGATAATTTGGAAAAGAAACCTGTTATAAATAAATTGGCAAGTAAGTTTTATAAAAATGTAAAAAGATGAAAAACATAATAATATATGAAGTACTATAGTTTTGAGAAGTTAGAAATTTGGAAATTAAGTATTGAGCTTGGAGTTAGTATTTATGCTTTTACTCAGAAACTACCCACTGAAGAAAAATTTGGTTTAGTTTCTCAGTTAAAAAGGGCTTCTTCGTCGATTTCAACAAATATTTCTGAAGGAGTGTCGCGATTTACGGACAAAGAAAAGGCACGGTTTATTGAAATATCTTATGGATCTACCATTGAGGTATTAAGCCATTTATTGTTTGCACAAGCCCTTGGGTTTATTGAGGAGCAGGAGTTAAATAGCTTTAGACTGAAAATCAACGAATTAACGAATAAACTCAATTCTTTTCACTTACATCTGAAAAAAGATCAATAAAATTTATTTTCAACTTAACATATTAAACAAATCGACATATAAAGCATGAACATACAAATGGTCGACGTGAAGTCGCAATACCTTAAAATTAAAGAAGAAATAGACCGTGGCATTCAAGAAGTATTGGATACCACTGCGTTTATAAATGGGCCACAAGTCAAAAAATTTCAAAAAGATTTTGAAACATATCTTGGTGTAAAACATGTCATCCCTTGTGCGAATGGTACAGATGCACTCCAAATAGCGATGATGGCAGTTGGTCTCAAACCTGGTGATGAAGTCATTGTGCCAGCATTCACTTATGTAGCTACGGCAGAAGTCATCGCTCTTTTAGGATTGATACCTGTCATGGTTGATGTAGATGCTGATACTTTTAATGTCAATATCGAAGGTATCAGAGCTGCAATTACGGATAAAACAAAATGTATCGTTCCAGTCCACCTATATGGTCAAGCTGCTGATATGGAAGCCATCATGAAGATTGCTGATGAGCACAAGCTGTGGGTGATAGAAGATAATGCTCAAGCTATTGGGTCCGATTATACTTTTAGCGATGGCCGAAAAGTTAAAACAGGTACAATAGGTCATATAGGCTGCACATCGTTTTATCCATCCAAAAACTTGGGTTGTTACGGAGACGGTGGCGCGATCATGACCAATGATGATGATTTGGGTGCATTGCTACACAAGATTGCTAATCATGGACAATCCGTTCGATATTATCATGACGTTGTCGGTTGTAATAGCCGTCTAGACTCTATTCAAGCGGTGGTTTTAGGCGCTAAACTTCCACATTTGGATGGTTACTGTGATGCTAGACGCAAAGTTGCCGACTATTATGATGCATCATTTGCAGAGGTAGATGCACTCGAGACGCCATATAGAGCTTCTTACACCACGCATGTTTTTCATCAGTACACATTAAAGGTAAAAAATGGTCAAAGAGATGCGCTAAAACAATATCTCGACGAACAAAAAATCCCAAATATGATCTACTATCCTGTACCATTATACAAACAAGAAGCTTTCAAGGCATCTTCCAATGGATTGGAATATCTTGATAATACAGAAGAATTGTGCAAAGAAGTAATTTCATTGCCCATACACACGGAGATGAACGAAGAACAATTAGCCTATATTTGTGATAAAGTCAAAGCGTTCTTTTAATAAATAAGCATTAAAAAATATTGCACCGTTTAGCTTGGTGTCCTTGCTAAGCTAGCCTTAGTACAAGCTTCCAGGTTGTTTTAAAAAATAAGCTTTGTGCCCTTAGTGATAATCTTAATATCCTTAGTGGTAAACATATATTTAGCAGGTCCCAAAGTGTATTTTAAATTGTATCTTATATTTTCAGGAACTTATCTGATATAATATTTGTAATATTTGTAAATAGTCCATCATGGAAACATTAAGCAGTACAAGAAGGAGATCACCTGCCATTTTAAGTATAGAAAAGTACTTGGATAAGGAATCTCTTTCGGCTGAAAAACATGAATACTATAATGGAAAAATTAGAAAAATTCCAGGATCATCTTATAATCATAACAAAATAGGTGCGAATATAATTATTGCATTAGGTCAAATATTTGAAGCCAATCTATTATCATTCGAAGTGATTTCAAGTGACCAGAAAGTCTATATCCCTAAGTTAAACCAAGTGTTATATCCTGATGCTTTGGTCGTCTATCAAAAACCTGAATTTTGGAATGGTAGGAAAGATGTCTTGTTAAATCCTATATTGATTGTAGAAGTATTGTCGCCTACTTCAGAAAAGTATGATAGACATGATAAATTTATGTCTTATAAAAACATACCTACTTTTATGGAGTATGTGATGGTAAGGCAAGACACTCGAGAGGTAGAGACATGGTACAGAGAGGAAACCCATCTTTGGCGAGAGACCACTTTTAATGATCGTGGAGAAGTAAAATTAACTTCCATAGGTATTTCGATTTCGATGGATAAAATCTATAGGAATATTGAGTTTTGAGAGTTTAACATAATTACAAATAAAATCACTCAATGGCGAGACGCCACTACTAACTCTAGCTCAGCGAGGAAGCTGGGGATTAATAAAATACACAGATTAGCTTAGCGTCCTTGCTAAGCTAAAATTAGTACAAGCTT
>DAOLFJ010000406.1:0-3689 GCA_035326365.1 Saprospiraceae bacterium
TTTAATACAATTGGTAAAACCTCTCCAGTCGGACAAATGTAAACAGTGACAGATAAGTCTGTAAAAATCTGATCAACACAGTTTTGTGGTGCGCTGTCAAAAGCTTCAATATTTAGTGTCCCTGAAGAAGAAAAAACTAAACCCAACAAATCCAAATCAACCAAACCACCAGTTGATTCTCCTCCACATGAGCCATTACTTGATACCCCAAAATATGGCGTCCATGATATTCCCCCTATATTAAATCCCAAATGACCACATTGATTTTGATTGCATGCCCCACCAGAACCAGCAGTATTTGCTCCTAAAGACAATTCTATACCTACCACATCTCCCACAGGCATGCTGCCGGATGTAGAGCTATTCCCTGAACCTCCAACATTATTTGAAGCTGTACCAGTTGCAAGGGTTATGGTTGCAGTTTCTGGTGCCGCACCACCACTGCAAAGTTGCCCCATTACTAAACAATGCATCACAAAAAAGAAACAAGATGTAAAAAATAACTTCATAACTTAATTTTTTTGATTAAATAATATAATTTTGCGCCGGTACATTCTAATTGCCTATCTATTGGTCCAATTGTAATTTCAAAGTTGCCAATAAATGATATATATTGTTTGTCATAAAGAAACTTGACCAATTTTTACCCAACAGAAGTAATCAAATTAATGTATGACTTAATGATATCGAATATATTACAAAAAAAAATTATCTCGATCATGATGTTGTCAAAAATTCACTAATCCCTTTGAATAAACATCATTTTCAAGAATTGATATTATGACGCATATGAAAATCTTATCTCACATAAATTCAACCAAATTTCATGATTATTAACATATATAATTTCTTGTTTATGTTTTTTTTATTGATTTTGTAGGAAATATGATTCATCATTTTTCAATATCTATATTTTAAAAAGTGATTTCCAATATTTAGGTCATTTTTTTTTGTTTGGAATATGCAATAAAAATTTTGGAACTAAAACGCTTTTTTGCTTTCAAGTGATTGGAAACTTTTCCAAAAATAAATACGTTTAAAATTAAATTAATTCAAAAGTATGAGTAAACTTATATGTTCATCTTTATTCCTAATGAATGTTGTTGTGTGCTTGTCCCAAAATATTGGAACAAGTGTTTTTGACAATACATATTTACATCAAATTCATCTAAATGCTGATGGCTTAGAAGCTATCTTAAAATGGAATGATCCTGGATATTATGAAGACCCAATTATGGTGACAATTGATGGAAAAACGGTGGATTCTGTCTATATAACAAGAAAGGGATATACGTCGAATGATAACAATAATTCAAACCCGCCTTTCAAATTGGATATTGATTTTTTCGTAGAAAATAATCAATTGGATGGCCTTGATAAAATTAACTTGCATAACCAGTTGGTTGACCATGATACTTATCAAAGAAATGCCCTGGCATACTTCCTTTATAATAGAGCTGGAATTGCTGCTCCTCGAACAGCATTCGCTGAAGTATATCTGAACGGAAAATTTATTGATATTTATACCATCACAGAAGATATTGATAAATCATTTCTGAAACAAAATTTTGCAAATAATGATGGCAGTCTATACAAAGGAGTAGAATGGCCTCCAAATGGTGTATCAGTTAATAAGGGAACTATTGATGCATTTTCCAACTACATCGAAAACGTTAATGCCACAAATTGGAACAAATATGCCGATTTGATTAATTTTTTCAAAGTTGTTACTATAGATCAATTGATATTTGATGATATCGGAGGGCAAAATAATTTTATGTATTTTGAACCTATTTCTGAGAAAATGTACTTCATACCTTGGGATAAGAATTTGTCATTTGTAGGCAATCCTACAACAATGATAAATGATAGCGACATCAATGACCCAATAGTGCCATTCTTGACTGGCAAATCAGCCGATTTGATCAATGACCCACTTATTAAAACCCAATACTTAACCACCGTTTGTAATCTACTTTCATATTTAATTGATTCTACTGTGAACATGAATGAAATTTACAAAAATTACAATGTACTTAAATCCAACAATAATGGTGCTATAATTAATGACCCCATAAACCTATACACGTTTCTAAAGGAGGCTTCAGATGCATATAAAAATGTATTAGCTTTAATGGATTATGAAAACTGCGAAGAAATAAATGCAGCTCCAATTATTTCGATGGGAGATCTTGTTATAAATGAATTTGTGTCAAAAGTTGATAACAATGGTATATTGAATCCATCTGGTATTGCATCTGATTGGATAGAACTTTACAATAACAGCAACCATGACATTACATTGAATGAACATTTTTATTTGAGTAACGACATTCAATTTCAAAAAAAATGGCATTTTGAAAAGGACACAGTTATAAATGCCAATGATTATATGATTATTTGGGCAGACAAAGAAGTAAACCAACAAGGGAACCACACCAGTTTCAAATTGGACGGAGATGGTGGGACATTGCTATTAGTATATGAAGATTTGACCGTGATACAAGAAATAAAATACAATAAACAACAATCAAATAAAGGATTTGCTAGGATTCCAAATGGTGTAGGCAATTTTGTAATTAAACCTGCAACTTTTAACGCCAATAATGATATTAGCACGTCTATAAACCAAATTGCCCCATCTGATAAGTTTTACATTTACCCAAATCCATCAAATGGAATTTTTAAATTGAATGGAATTGATCATAATTACAATGATTTTGTTTCAGTCTATGATTTATTTGGTAGACATTTGTTATCGGTTAAATATGATAATGGCCTTGACCTTCAATGTTTACCTCCAGCCATCTACATTTTAACTTATCCTTACAATTCAATATTACATTTTAATAAAATTTATATTTTCAATGATTAATGCCAATAATCTTTTGGTATTGGCTCGCAGAAGATTCAAAATTGAAGTTCATTTATTTACAATTTAGCCCTTTTTCGAATTACAAAAATCAAATAGTTAAATTTATTTAATAATTTGCCCAATGTATGGTATAGTTAACATTATGTACTTAGGGTCAGCTGAAAAGTTAGATTTGTTTAAAATACGAGACTTTAAACGGCTGATAAGAATCCCATTACAAACATGATACGAAATCATGATGTAAGAATGAATTGCGACCATCTGGATAATAACTAACTCAAGTTTGTTAAGTAACAGCATAAAAGATTGATTTCGGGTGACTTACAAAAATAATTTAGACTTGGCGAAAGGATTTTGTTGACCCTCTTTATTAACATACATCTATCAATAATTAAAGTTTTTTATTTGATAATCATTTATTTTTACTATTTTCAGCAGACCCTAAGTAGATGAATATTCATCTAGATTTCATCAAATTAATCACATATCTGGTTTTATTCAGCTAATGGTATATAATTACTTAGAGTATGTTTTAAAAATCATGTTAGTTGCTAATCAGTAGGTTATGTTTCTGACGTTATAAGAATTTAGCGTGCCTGCCTACCATCAATTTCAGATTGGCAGGTGAACTAAACGATGAGATTGTTTTGAAGCCTGGTTCATAAGATATTGATTATAAGGCAATAAAAATTTAAACATACTCTTAGGTTGATAAGATTAAAAGAGCTATTAAAAACGAAATTTTAATATTCGGTATAATTTTTTTATCTATTAACACTATATTTAATATAATTATCTTACTTTTGTATCAGAT
>DAOLFJ010000407.1:0-3680 GCA_035326365.1 Saprospiraceae bacterium
ATTCATAGAATGCTACTGTTGGATTGTCTTTGTAATGTTTGGCAATAGTGCGCCAAAATTCAAAGGTTTCTTTTTTAGTCGTTTCATATCTTTCATGTTGGTACATTTCGTTTTTTAGATTGCCGATACTGTGCCAATCCATGATAACATACATACCTCGTTCGGCTGCCCACTTGACACCTTTATCTAGAAGTTGTAAATATTTCATCTCGCCACGTCTGCGCCAAGCTGTGGGATGCACTGGAAATCTCACGACATTAGCTCCCCATTTTTTCATTTCATCAAAATACGCTTCATTCCATCTACCCATCGTATCCAACCGTTCAGGATCGCTTGTATTGAGCCCTCTGAAAATGTATTTGCTTCCGTCTTCTTTGATAAATTGATTGCCCGAAACAGAAATTCGGGATACTTTATTTTGGGCTATTAAAGGCAAACAGCCTATGCTCCAAAATAGACAAAAAATAAGTGTTGACCAACTATGAAACTTCATATATTTTTAGTTAATGATTGATAATCGTTTTTAATCTTTCTGACATTTGCATACACGCCCGCACATTATGATATGGACATTTCCAAAAACCTATTTTATCTTCTTCTTGCATGATAGAACCATCTTCATTCCTTCCCCAAAACCACTCTCCATTTTTAGTATCTTTGATATATTTTTTAGTGTAATCCCAAATTCGATACACCGCATCTAGATACTTTTCATGAGGTACCATTTGATACGCATTCATAAATCCGACCATGGCTTCTGCCTGTACCCACCAATGTTTTTGATTCAGATGACTTTCGTAAGAGACACCACCTTCAGCATCTAACACAGGCAATACACCTTCAGCTAATAATATGGCAACGTCTTTCACTTCGTCTAAGCGATAATGTACATGTTCTGCAGCTTCATATAACAACCATGACGTCTCAATATCGTGCCCATAAGACCAGGGCGCCGGTATCACATGCCAATTTTCATCAAAAAACATATAGACATGACCTACTTCTCTATCTATAAAATGGAGTAGAAATAAATCAATTAAGTCTTTGATCTTTTGTATTAAACCTGAATCATTCCAAACTTGACACAGCTGAACATACGCTTCCAGAATATGAAGGTGTGTATTGAGCGATTTAGGTGTATTCAGATCTTTTGGCGAAAGGCGCATATCTTCCAAATTGCTCCAATCTGACGCAAAAGCTTCACGATACCCACCATTAATAGGATCAAAAGCATGTTTCTCCATAAGACGGTATAAGTCTAGTGCATTAACTAAAGCTTCAGGATCATGCGTATATTGGTGATAAGCAGCAAAAGCATAGATGACAAAAGCTTGACCGTAAATTTGTTTTCGAAGATTTAATGGTTCGTTTTGGTAGGTAAGTGACCAAAAGTATCCACCATTGATTTTATCAAAAAAATTATTGGTTAATACGTCATACGCACGTTTTTCAATATCAGATATGGTGGCTGCTTTATTAGGTGACTGAACATTTGCAAAAGTCCAAAGTATCCTTGCATTTAGTACCAAACCTTTAGCTGCGTTAATATCAATAACACCATGATTATCCATTCTTCCAATGAATCCTCCATGGCTTTTGTCGATAGATTTTGTCAGCCAAAAAGCCAAAACATCTTCACATTCTTTATCAATTTCACTTTTTAGCTGTACTAACTCATTCATACAAAAGATTTATTTTGCGAAAGCCAATATAAGCTCATTATTTTTTTCAATAATAGATGTAATAGTTGCCACAGACTCCAAAGAAGAGAAGCCATCTTCAGGTGTGTGTAATGTATAATCAATGAGTTGGCTCAATGTAGAAGTTGCTACATAAAGTCTAGTATCTGAGCCACCATAATAGATAAATACGGTCTCACCATCATCATCTAGTATCCAACCATTAGAAAAAGCTACATTGGACACATCGCCAAATCCTTCTTCGCCATCAGGCGCAATAAAATAGCCACCTGGCAAATGGATGATCTTCGTAATATCGTGCAAATCTGTCATCATGAGATACAAAACATAACGCAATCCTGCTGCTGTATTCCGTACGCCGTGTGCTAAGTGAAGCCAGCCGAAATCTGTTTTTATCGGGGCAGGACCTTGTCCATTTTTAACTTCATAGACTGTATGATATTGACGTGAATGAATGATATATTCTTCTTTAATGACGGCATTTTCCATGGTATGTGTATATCCTATAGCGATACCACCACCTTTACCAGTATCAATAAATCCATCCTGCGGACGTGTATAAAGTGCATATTTGCCTTGTACAAACTCTGGATGCAAGACGACATTGCGTTGCTGATTAGAAGGTGTAACAAGATCGGGCAATCGTTCGAAATGAATCAAATCTCGAGTGCGCACGATACCACACTGAGCCAAGGCAGATGAAGTGTCATATAGTGGAACATTAGGGTCTTTACGCTCAGTGCAGAATAGGCCGTATATCCATCCATCTTCGTGTGCTACCAAACGCATATCATAAGTGTTGGTATCAGGAACTGTCGTCTCTGGAATATGACATGGGAAGTCCCAAAATCGGAAATTGTCAATGCCATTGTCACTTTCGGCCATAGCAAAAAATGATTTACGATCTGCCCCTTCTACACGTGCGCAGACGACATATTTTCCTTGCCATTTGATGGCTCCCGCATTAAAAACTGCATTGATACCAAACCGTTCCATGAGGTACGGATTAGTTGCTCTACTCAAGTCATACCTCCAATTTAATGGCACATGAGCGGCTGTTAACACTGGATTTTTATATTTAGTATAGATACCATTACCCGGTAAAATGGGTTCATTTTTGAGAGTCACTAAAGTTTTAAATTCTTTTGTGATCATGTTTAATCTGTCTTTGAAATTTATTGACGTCATAAAATTTTCTATATAAAATTAATATTTTTGTTTTATCAAAATCAAATAATTGTTTAAGCCATTTTTGGCTGAAGTTTATCCCACCAAGTGCGTTTCAGTATGAATCCTATTACCAATAATATAGCGCCTACAATGGCCATGTCTTGATGCATAGACAAAATAAGGTACATAGGCAACAAAGTAAGACAACACTGTGCGATGATACCAAGTATCACGTTAGACATATCAGCTTTAAAATTAGCTTCTGTACGCCAAGAAGGATCTTCTGTCATCACAGCATCATGCACTGGTTTCCAAAAGCCCCATGGTTGTACATTTTTGTAGAATGATTTTAGGACTTCCATATCAGGTGCAGGGGCTGCATAAGTACCAATGATACTTCCTGCTAGGGATATACCAAAAAGCAGGGGAAACATCCATAAAGCAAGGGTATTGGGGAAAAGCACAGGCAATAAAAGTGCTGTACCTGTTCCCGCAATCATACCCCATGCAAAGCCACTAAAATTAAATCTCCACCAATGCCATTTCAGGACATTGGCTGCAACATATCCGCCATAAAGGCCGCCAACAATCCATTGTAATAAATTATTAATATTTCCACCATAAATACCTATGATGATACTTATGATAACAATAGCACAACCGATGAGATAATTGGTCATCATGATATTAGAAATACTCGCTTTGGGTTTAAAATATTTGAGATAAATATCATTGACCAAATATGACTGAGCAGCATTTAGCGTACCAGAAAAAGTACCCATAAAGGCAGCCATCAATCCAGTGAGTATA
>DAOLFJ010000054.1:0-19730 GCA_035326365.1 Saprospiraceae bacterium
TTTACATTCCCTTTACACTCTTTTACATCCAAAATATCATTATTCTATAAAAACATCTTTCCTTTGACCCAAAATAGAAATATATGTGGATGAGCCAATGGAAATATGTTTTGTACACCGTGTTCATTTGTTGGGCAACAGCTTGTGGTTTGAATAAAAATAATCAGACGCAAAGTCCACTTGCAATAGTACAAACTGAAGTGACAGGTGTACGTGGGTCCATCGTTCAGAAACTGAAAGAAATCGATCATAAACCCGTGGAAGAACGAATTGCGCTTTATAAAAAGCTAAAAAAAGACAGTCTTAATGTCTATAATTTTGAGAATGAAGACGAACTCACCATGTATGGTTATGGATTTTTATGGGAAGAAAAGGTAGATGAAGCTTTCGCCATTTTTCAATTGATCGTGGATGAATTTGGTTCTGCCAATTCTTATGACAGTCTCGCAGAAGCTTATCTCAAAAAAGGAAATAAGGAAGCATCACTGGCAAACTATGAGCGATCTTTGGCTATGAATCCCGACAATTTTAATGCGGAAGATCAAATAGCACTGATCAAATATCCTGATGTAAAACCACTGACTCCTGCTGAGAAATTTACTAAAATATATACTGCAGAAGAATACAAAGCAGACTTAGATCAACTAGGCAAATCACTGCTAAAAATCCACCCAAATGCACTCAAATTCACCACTCAATCTGCCTTCACTAAAATAATAAACGCCAGCAAATCGCAGATCACAGATAAGACGACGTTTGGTGAGTTCTCCTACATCTGCAATAAAATCATAGCTAGTGTCCACTGTTCGCACACAGGTATGGGCGGCTTTTTTCCTGAACATGAGATGTTGCCCTTATCTCAATTTTTCCCGATGCAAACTAGATGGATTGGAAGTCAATTATTTGTCTTAGATCCGTTCAATAATGGCAACCTTGTAAAACCAAAAGATGAAATATTGACAATCAATAATGTCCCTGTAGCTACTATTATGGAAGATATTTATCAGCACATCCCTGCACAAGGCTATATCAAAACCACCAAAAATCATGTGTTTAATAAATTCTCTTCAAGTATGTTGCCTTATGCTCTTGGTTTGCCCGATACTTATTCCATCACCGTGAAAGGACATAAAAATCCACTTGTTTTGCGACAAGCAGAAAAGCCGATAAGTCCTTATTGGGATTATCTCAAATATTGTCCGAAACTGTTGTGTATTGAATACATGGATGATAAAAAAACTGCATTGATGACCATCGAATCATTTAACTATTATCCTTTTAATAATCTCAATGTTTTTACCAAATTCATAGATAAAAGTTTTAAAGAGATCAAGGCAGCAGGCATCAAAAATCTCATCATCGATGTGCGATTTAATGGTGGTGGATCACAGTCGGCAGCCATTCATTTGTTGAGATATCTAGTTGACAAACCATTTACCTATTATTCCAAAGTTGATTTCCCTGGCAAAATGGGCAAGATAGAAGGCGAAGAACTCATCTACCCCATGGCGAATGGATACAAAGGCAAGGTCTTGTTTTTGATAGATGGCGTGGGCAATTCTACGACAGGCCATTTTATGTCTTTGGTCAAGGTCCATAAGTTAGGCACCATCATCGGTGAAGAACTCGGCTCCAATCAGTTTTGCTCAGCGGGTTCCACATCTTGTCGACTTAAAAACACAAAACTAAGCTACTACGTCGCCAACAATACGCATATTTCTACGGCTACATCGCTGCCTGATGAAACAGGTATCTTACCAGATCAATATATCCATCAAAGCATAGATGATGTCATCAATAGGAAAGATGTGGTTAAGGAGTTTGCATTAAACCTTTTGAAGTAATTTGATATAAAATTAAGATTTAAAAGTATTATATTAATTGAATGGCAAAGATAAATAAAGTGTATTGCAGTGATTGTTGTAATAAAAATAATATTACACTTTGGGCAGTTTTAAAATGGACTCCTCAAAAAGTCACATAAAAACCCACATTATTTGATGGTGTAATACCCACATTGACTGAAACAGGCGTGACTGTTCGGCATTCATTCTCATAAGTATATATCGTCTGATTATATCCTCGCCGACTACTAAAATCAAAAGAATGGCACCCGTAGATAAAGCCAAACCTAGATTGGTACTTGGCCTTAGATTACCTTCAAAAACATCGTCGATATTCCAACAAATGGCACTCACGCCTACTGTAGCTAATGCATATGCTGTGATTTCCTTATTGCGACTTTTCTGAAACACAGACAAAGCAGATGGACAAGTTCTTTTCAAAAAAGCTTTTACTTCTTTTTTCTTTATTTCCTTCCCTTCCAATTCAAAAGTAGGTAGCCAATAATGTCCTACAACTTTCAACTCTTCAAATTGTGCATTTGCCAATGTACTAAAACAGACCACTAATAATATCAAGGTAAAAAATCTTTTCATGGAGAAGCATTAAGTTTTAAAATACTAGAATGATTAATTTCAAAGCATAAACATGGCCAATCTTGGTTTTGTTCGTTAAAAAACAATTACTATGCAATAAAATTCTTTGTCAATTTAAAATCAGAATGAAAAGATAAAACTATTCATAAAAACTACTACTAATTTCACCATTATTTAAAAAATGACTTCTTTTAGAACTTTCAATTTCTTTATCCATAATTAGGTTTTTAACCATGATTATATCATTTTTGCACTTACTTAAAATCAAAATTTTTGCCTAGATACTTTATTAGACTTTCATATTGTGGTACAAAATACAATGGGTGGCAAGGTCAGCCACACGCAGGTACGTCATGCGTACAACCGACCATTGAAAAAGCACTTTACCAGTTTCTGAGGACAGAAGTAGCTATTATGGGTTGCGGCAGGACGGATACAGGCGTACATGCGATGGATTTTTACGCACATTTTGACCATGAAGGTATCAATGATATTCCACAGCTTGTCTACAGATTAAATAAAATATTACCAAATGATATAGCCATCCATGACATTGTGAGCGTTCATGATGACGCCCACGCAAGATTTGACGCCATCTCGAGGTCTTATATCTACCATCTTCATACGGCCAAAACACCTTTTAGTCCCAACTCCTATTTTTACCATTACGGAAAGCCTGATATAGTTATTCTTAATAAAGCAGCATCCATCATTTCAGAATTTACAGATTTCTCTACCTTCTGCAAACTTCATACAGACGTCAATACTATGAACTGTAAAATCACAGAAAGCAAATGGATCCAAAAAGGTAATGCATATGAATACCATATCACTTCTGATCGTTTCCTGAGAGGAATGATTAGACTCATAGTAGGTATGTGTCTTAATGTAGATAGGGGAAAACTCACCATAGATGATGTGAAAGCAGCATTATCAAACAAAGAAAGAACAGGCCACGACTGGAGTGTACCCGCTGAAGGTCTATTCTTACATAGCATAAAATATCCATACCTATGAATGGTGAAGGGAACGGATGTGGAAGGTGTATTCACTGTTAAGCTTTGCGTCCTCACGGAGCTTGAATTAGTGCAAACATCTCATTTGCGTCATTTACCTGTTCACCAACATATGATAACTCATTACCAAATCACATCAGATATCACCCTTTCAGGGTTAAAAATCCGTTGGGTATTAATTCTATAATCCTATCATCCCTTCGGCATTAGTCTTTTTCCGCATTCAATCATTCACTCATTTTATCATTCACTCATTTTATCATTCACTCATTCGATCATTAAATCATTCACTCCTTCTTTCATTCACTCATTTACCCTTAACACCGATCATATTCTAATCCTTAGCCTTAATCTTAACCTAAGACTCAATCTTAAATCTTAGCCTTTACCTAATTCTAAACCTTTTTCACTACTTTTGTGACGCAAATTCAAAAAAACAAGAATGAACATACTTATCATAGGAAGCGGTGGTCGTGAGCATGCATTAGCATGGAAAATTGCACAAAGTCCCAACTGTACGCAGCTTTTTATTTCACCTGGCAATCCTGGTACAGCACTTTGCGGGATCAACGTCGCATTGCAGATTAATGATTTTGAAGGTCTAAAAAAGTTCTCGCTCGACAATGACATTTCTATGATCGTCGTGGGACCTGAAGCACCACTTGTAGATGGAATCGCAGACGCATTCAAGTCAGATGACACCAAACATATCCAAGTATTAGGACCATCCGCATATGCAGCTCTACTAGAAGGTAGTAAGGCTTTTGCAAAACAATTTATGCAAAAATATGATATACCTACAGCTGCCTATCTCGAAGTAAGTCAAGAAAACATAAATGAAGGAATGTCATTTCTGGATTCTTTGAGTGGGCCATATGTGTTAAAAGCAGATGGTCTTGCGGCTGGAAAAGGTGTTCTCATCGTAGATAAAGTAGAAACGGCAAAGGAAAATCTTGCTGAAATGCTTAATGGGCAATTCGGAAAAGCATCCGAAAAAGTAGTGATTGAGACCTTCCTTGATGGAATAGAATTTTCAGTTTTTGCACTTACAGACGGAAAAGATTTTGTCATTCTCCCTGAAGCAAAAGATTACAAAAGAATAGGCGAAGGCGATACCGGACTCAATACTGGTGGTATGGGCGCTGTGTCTCCTGTTCCTTTTGTAGATGATGACATGTGGCAAAAAGTCATAAATACAATTGTAAAACCTACAATAGATGGCATCCACTCAGAAGGTATGGATTATAAAGGATTTGTCTTTTTTGGTTTAATCAAAGTAGGCAATGATCCTTTTGTCATTGAGTACAATTGTCGTATGGGCGATCCAGAAACTGAGGTGGTCTTTCCTAGAATCGAGTCAGATATCGTAACTTTATTTTCTGATGTATTTAATGGGAATATAAAAAATACCCAGCTCCAGGTCAGCGAAAAATCAGCGGCTACAGTCGTGATGGTATCAGGTGGTTATCCAGGAGATTTTGAAAAACATAAAGTGATCAGTGGAGCAGATCAAGTAACATCTAGTATCGTGTTTCACTCAGGCACTACTATGAACGACGGAAATATCGTGACCAATGGTGGTAGAGTAATGGCGATCACCACTCTGCATGAAGATTTTAAAGAAGCTGTAAAAATATCGCTTGCCAATGCAGATCAGATAGATTATGACGGTAAAACTTATAGAAGAGATATTGGTTTTGATTTGTAATATAAGATAAACATTTCCATGTACACCGCTACACAAATTGCTCAAATATTAGGTTCTGACCCTGGCCTACTAGCTAATAAAGATGCTCAAGTCTCTAGGCTTTCTATGGATACTCGAAAAATCGAATCTCCCGAAGAAACGCTCTTTTTTGCACTTTCGGGTAGTATGCTAGATGGTTATGAATTTATACAAGATGCCATGGACAAAGGCATCAAAAACATTGTTGCCGAAAAAAGTCCAGGTTTGGTTAGTAGTAAGGTCAATCTTTTTATCGTTCCAAATAGCTTAGCCGCGCTTCAAAAATTAGCCACTTATCATCGTAATGTGTATCAAGATATAGAAGTAGTAGGTATCACAGGCAGCAATGGCAAAACCACCATTAAAGAATGGCTCAGTCAGATGATCCATGATAGACAAATCGTCAAAAACCCAAAGAGTTATAACTCACAGACAGGTGTACCGCTTTCTGTATGGCAAATAAAAGATGGTGACAAATTAGGTATCTTTGAAGCTGGTATTTCGCAGCCTAATGAGATGTACAAACTTGCTGACATCATTCGACCTACGATTGGGCTTTTCACCATGATTGGCGATGCACATGCAGCAGGTTTCAGTAGTTTGGCAGAGAAACTAAATGAAAAATTAAATTTATTTGCTACAGCAAAAACCATCATATTTGAAGAAGATGATCTCATTGTGAGCATGGCTATCAGAGAGCGATACCATGATAAACAATTGCTTAGTTGGGGCAAAAGTGCAGATGCAACCTTATATAGAATCGTCGAAATTCAAAGGTCTAATTATCAGACGCTCGTTCGTATTATCTTTCAAGAAAAAGAATATGCCATAACGATACCTTTTTCTGATAGTGCATCTATGGAGAATGTATTGCATTGTACAGCATTAATGTTACATCTAGGCATCAGTATTGGGGACATTACTGAGTCTATATTGAAACTCCAAAATATACCCATGCGATTGGAGATGAAAAATGGTATGCACCACAGCATTCTCATCAATGATACGTACAACGCCGATTTACAATCTTTCAAAATCGCTTTAGAATTTTTAAGTCAGCAAGCAGGTTCACGGGAGAAGATGTTGATACTCTCCGACTTTATGCAGACGGGGCTAGACTCCAACCAATTAAATCACCAATTGGCCAATCTTATACATGCACATCAAATAGTACATGTCATCGGTGTGGGAAGTCAAGTCAAATCATTGGAGAAGTTTCTAGATCCTTTTATTTTATTTTCATATTACGAAACGACTGAAGATATTATCAAAAAACTTTCCCAAAAAGACATCGAAAACAAAGCCATTCTAGTCAAAGGAGCTAGGGCTTTTCATCTCGAGAAACTCATACACGCACTATCAGACAAAGCACATTCTGCGACACTAGAGACAGATTTGCAAGCTATCGAGCATAATATGAAGGTGTTTACTGACCATCTTTCTAAAAATACACAAATCATCGCTGTCATCAAGGCATCCGCCTACGGAAGCGGCAGCGAAGAGTTAGCAAGATTTCTAGAGTTCAAAAAAGTAGGTTATTTAGCGGTTGCATTTATTGATGAAGGTATTCAGTTGCGCAGAGCAGGTGTCTTGTTGCCTATCATTATTCTGAATCCCGACAGAAATGGTGTACCCGACATGATCAAATACGATCTAGAACCCGAGGTATATTCTATAGATCAGTTGGTAGAGATTATGTCCATTGTAGCATTGGATGAAAATAAAAACTTCAATGTCCATATCAAGTTAGATACAGGTATGCACAGATTGGGATTGAGCAAAGACGATATCGATGAATTGGCAGAATTGTTAATTCAAAATAAATACATCAAAGTAAAATCCATTTTTTCCCACCTATCGAGTAGTGAAGATCCGGGAGATGATGCTTACACCCACGCTCAAGTAGCGGCCTTAAACGAATACTACGACCAAATAACAACTAAAATAGGTTATAAACCTGCCAAACACATATTGAATTCAGCGGGTATCATTCGTTTTCCACAATACCATTTCGACTTGGTCAGGCTTGGTTTGGGATTGTATGGCATTGATTCTACATCCACTATTGTTGGACAGTTAGAAAAAGTTCATACTTTGAAAGCGACTGTTGTTCAAATTAAAAAAATAGCCGCATCAGAATATGTAGGTTATAATAGAAAATGGGTGGCATCAGAAGATGGTAGAATTGCCATTATAAATATTGGTTATGCCGACGGACTCATGCGCCTTGCCGGCAATAGCAAATATAAGGTCAATATTCGTGGTCAAGAATATGCCATTGTTGGCAATATCTGTATGGATCTGACCATTGTAGACATCGGTCAAGCTACGGATATTGTTGTAGGTGACGAAGTGATTATCTTTGGCAAAACAAAACCTGTAGAACGACTTGCAGAAGTCTGCCAAACTATCCCATACGAGATACTAAGCAGAATATCAGGAAGGGTAAGAAGACTATACGTGCAAGGATAATACTCGATGAAGCTCAGCGTCCCATGATAAGCTTAGCGTTCTCGCTAAGCTTAGATTAGTAAAAGCGTCTCGCTTTTATTCTTGGATTATTACAAAAAATAATTAGTTTTGCCCTTCTTAAAAAAAATAGATTTAAATAGTCATGAGTAGAAAACAAATAGCCGCTGGAAACTGGAAGATGAATACCAATATAAATGATGGTATCGCACTTGCACAGCACATTGCCACTTCAGAAAGAGATTCAAATGTATTGACCATTCTGGCAGTACCTTTTACGCATATCTTTCCGTTGCAAAAAAAGATCTCTTCTAAGTCAAAAGTTTTATTAGCTGCTCAGACTTGTCACCACAAAAATTCAGGCGCATACACAGGTGAGATTTCTCCAACTATGCTTGCTGACATGAAAGTGCCATATGTGGTTTTGGGACATTCAGAAAGACGTGAATATAACCATGAAGATAATGCCATCTTGGCACAAAAGCTAAGAGCAGCACTTGACGCAGGGTTGAAAGTTATATTTTGTTGTGGTGAAGCACTTGATATCAGACAAGCTGGCACACACGTCGCACATGTGAAAGTTCAATTAGAAGAATCATTATTTCAGCTTGACGCCAAAGAAATGAAAAATATAGTGATCGCTTACGAACCAATATGGGCAATAGGCACAGGCGAAACAGCATCACCTGCTCAAGCACAAGAAATGCACGCAGCTATCAGAGCTATGCTTCAGAAAAAATATGGCAAAAGAGTAGCAGATAGTACAAGCATACTTTATGGTGGATCCGTAAAAGGCAACAATGCCAAAGAACTTTTCGGACAAGAAGATGTAGATGGTGGATTGGTAGGTGGCGCATCTCTCAATGGTGATGAATTTGTCACGATCATTAATTCATTCTAATATTTGGTTTAGGTTGTAGAGATTAAATAAAATCAGGTTGCAACTATATTCATATCAAAATCGTTATAAATATTATCTTATTGGAATTTTTTAGTAGTTAGTTCTAATTTTATTTGTAGTTTAAATAATTGATAATAAAGTGTTTGGATTTAAAAAAGTTGAAAGGGAAATTTATAATTCTACTTTCCTGAGAAAAGTATTAATAAATATACACTTTCCATCGATTGAGCAGATTTCAGATAAATCTGATTTTATAAAGGGTTTATTTATTTCTGAGTTTCCTCGTGTTATTGTTGGAAAGAACAGAGGCTACCAAATTTCGATCGGAAACAAGGATAAAAATCCTAACTTTAAAGCTATTGATGAGAATGAGGCTGTTTCGTTGAAGTCCGAAGATGGTCAATTAGAACTAATAGTTAATAGGGATAGTATTTCATATTCAATTGAAGGCGTAACGTATAAATGTTTTGAAGATGACATTCAAAAGATAATAAATAAATTTGTTAATCTTTTTGAAGTTATTGGAGTTACACAAATTTTGAGCTGCAATTTAAGGAAAATAAATTTGATTGAGTTTGGTTATGGAGATTCTAATATCCCAAATGGTATATTACAAGCGATGCTAAATAAAGCTGTTGTGTATAATGATGATGCTTTCCCTAATATGGCAAAAATTGGTCAAAACATACATAATATTGAATTCAAAGAAGAAGATTATTCTTTAAATTTGAGATATGGTATGAATACTTTGCCATTAACTGATAAAAATATTGGCCAGTTGATAGTCGATTATAATATTCAATCGAATGTTAGTTTAAAATATAATTTGATCCCTGATGAAATTAAAGTACTTAACAATGAATTATACAACGTTTTTTCGTGGATTTTTAATGAAAGTGCTAAACAAATTTTAAGAAATGGAATCAGTAAATGATTATAGTATCATAGAAAACTCTTCAAATGAGCTAATGTATGAAAGTACTTACGAAAGCAAAGAGAGTAAATCAGGTAATTTAAGAGCCAATGTTTTTTTATCATTTGCCGTTATTGGTACTATGTCATTAACACAAGTCAATGCAACTTCATATAATATTCTTCAAAATTCTCAAGAAATACAAAATATTTCCTTACAGTGTACGGAAGAAGTCATTGATGAAATTTCAAGCTATTCATCAAAATTAAGTAAAAGATCATATTTTGACAAATTCCAAATCATTGAAAGCATTTTGAGTTTTAAGTCATTAGAAAATAGTTGGGATGGATATAATGCAGTACCCACTGGAATTAAGTGCGCCACTAATGCCCTAAAAATTGTAGATGCACTTGATCTAGGTTCATTAGAAAAGATTAGTGATATATATCCAAATCCCAATGGTACTATTACTATTGAATGGGAGAACAACTATAATGAAATAGTTTCTTTGGAGATAGGTAAAGAAACCTTTACTTATTATGTAGAATTCACCTCATTTGGGACAAAATTTTTTAATAAACAAGCAATTACATTTGAAAATACTAAAATGCTTAAAAAGTATATTTCTGCTATTTAAAAAGCAGAATATGAACACATCAAAAGTTGTAAAACAGATGCCATTTGATTTGTCTCAAACTATTGCAGATAGCGAAAATATTGCAAGATTTATTTTTTCTCCAATTAATGTAAATCCCACAAGCAACAAATTAAAGCCAAATTGCCTGAAACCTCCAACCGGTTTAGATGAGGTTTCAGTAAATAGATTTGACTACACAGATGAGAATTTTCTGAAATCGACAGGATTACAAATGCAAAATCCCAAAAAGTTGTTTTATGGTTTAGCTATTATGAGAGCAAAAAATATTAGAGATAATAATTTTGATATCGTTTATTCCCCAATAAAGTATTCTAATATTTACCATTCCGATATCAAAATTGGGTATTTTGTAGAAAAAGATGTTGAACTACCTGCAGAAATAAGTGCTAAAATTAGAAATATATTGAATGAAACAAAATTATTTGTAGATAAAGATACTTCTCAAAGTATTTGGGTAGGTGATGAAATAAAATTGTAGTTAAATTTGGTATTGAAACGTTCAATTATTGATATAAAACAAAATTTATATCAATGATTTCCTCAAGATTCATTTGTCCATTTCCAAAAATGGATTAATTTGTGCTTTGTTTATTATAAGTCTTAAGATGCCTATTTTAATTAGACCATAATTTTCTTTTGTACGCTTAGAAAGGAAGTTGGTTTAACTGAGTTGAGCATTTTTGAATATCTAAAGCCACATCTTATGTCAAAGAATTTAAGCCATTTATCTGGTCGCAAAGGTCTTGAAAATAATCTTTTTGACAGATTAGGGAATGCCGCCAAGGAAACTGGAACACCAGACCTTGTCGAGATGCAACGTCTTAAAGACGAATTCCTTTTTGGCTCGGCTAATATTTATGGAACTGTCTCATTTTACGACTTCCTAAAAAAAGAAAATCAAGGCAAAAAGATATTTGTTTGTAATGGTTCTTCATGTATGACTGCCGGAACACAAGCAAAAGTTTCTGACAAAATTAATACGCAATTTTCTAAAGAAGAGATCGGTGAGATGTGTTGTCTTGGTCGATGTCACGAAAACAGTGCCTTCCATTACAATGGTCAAAACTATTCTGGAGATGCCATAAATGAACTTTCAACCATTGTCAAAAACCAAGCTAAAATCAATGATCATTACCACGTCAATCATTACGGCACAGCAGTCCTCACTAACCCAAATTTTGACATCCATCTTTGTCAAAATATTTTAAGAAATAGCCTACAGCGTTCATCAGATGAATTAATAGATCAATTGAAAATATCTGGTCTTCGTGGTCGTGGAGGTGCAGGTTTTCCTATTTCATTCAAACTATCATCGTGCAGAGATACAGCTTCTGATGTCAAATTTATAGTATGTAATGCGGACGAAGGTGATCCTGGTGCCTATTCAGATAGGTATATCATGGAGCAACGTCCACTTGCATTATTGACAGGAATGATCATTGCAGGTTATATTACGGGTGCAAGTTGGGGCGTATTGTACATCAGGGCAGAATATCCTGAATCAATTGACATTGTCGATGATGCGATCGCTATGCTAGCACAAAATGGAATGATAGGTGACCAAATATTTGGAAGTGATTTTAGTTTTAAATTCAAAATCATCAAAGCACAAGGCGCTTATATTTGCGGTGAAGAAACAGCCTTATTATCATCCATAGAAGGACAAAGACCTGAAGTGCGTGTGAGACCTCCATTCCCTACCCAACAAGGCTTATTCAATAAACCTACAGTAGTAAATAATGTAGAAACTTTGGCCAATATCCCTTATATCATGCAGCATGGCGGCCAATCTTTTGCAGAGATTGGAGTAGGTAAATCTACGGGTACTAAATTATTGTCTCTAGATGGCTACTTCAATAAACCTGGCATTTATGAAGTGGATATGGGTACGCCAATGAATGTAGTGATAGACGAAATGGGTGGTGGATTTAGACAGCCTATAAAAGCAATCCACATTGGTGGGCCACTTGGTGGATTGGTGCCAATTTCGATGTTGTCAAAGCTGACCATTGATTTTGAATCATTCGCTAGTCATGGATTTTTGTTGGGTCATGGCTCTTTTGTTTGTTTGCCTGAGACCTACCCTATCATTGAATATATCAAACATTTATTTCAGTTTACAGCGCATGAAAGTTGTGGCAAGTGTTTTCCGTGTCGATTGGGTTCAACTCGTGGTTACGAAATGATAGATAAAGCCATGACCACAGAATACAAAATGGACATTAACCTTCTGAATGACCTTTTGGAAACATTGGAAATAGGTTCTTTATGTGCGCTAGGTGGCGGACTTCCACTTCCAATCAAAAATGCATTGATGTATTTTTCTGAAGAATTAAAGCCATACTTTCGATAAGCCGCAAATCCCTAGTCGATAAGCTTCGCGTCCTCGCGAAGCTCGGATTAGTCAAAGCGTCTCGCTTTTATTAATGCTGCATTTATTTTGTGCCAATAATTTTATCCTAACCACCATCATAAGTCTTATTCGCAAACATAATCTTAATATCGATCTTGGCCCAATTCTCAATCTTAATCTAAACCTTGGACTTCCCAAAAAATTGGTATCTTTTAACTTTTCCAATTATTCACTAATCGAAATTAAATTTAATGTCAAATACATTTTGTTTTAGTTCCTAATTTGGAATTATTGTAAAATATACACTATCTTCGCCCCGCAATTAAAAACAATATACTTTATGGCTGCATTAATCCATGTACCAAACCACCAAAAAACCAAAATAGTAGCTACTATTGGCCCTGCATCTAGCAGTAAAGAAGCACTTCTTGATCTAGTAAAAGCAGGTGTAAATGTCTTCAGGCTTAACTTTTCGCACGGAGCATACGAACAGCATCAGCAGGTCATAGATAATATACTCGAAATAAATGAAAAATATAATGTCCACGTAGGAATGCTAGCTGATCTTCAAGGTCCAAAATTGAGAGTAGGTAAAATAGAAAATAATGCTATAGACATCGTGCCGGGTGATATCCTGACTTTCGTAAGCGAAAAGTGTATTGGCAATAAAGATAAAATTTACATGAGCTACGAAATGTTTGCTCAAGATGTAAAAGTAGGCGAAAAAGTACTTGTCGATGATGGTAAAGTGGTCTTAGAAGTTATTTCAACCAATCAAGTTGATGAAGTAAAACTCATGGTTATGTTTGGTAGCGTACTATCATCTAATAAAGGTGTAAATCTACCTGATACTAAAGTTTCGCAGCCTTCTTTGACTGAAAAAGACCTTGCAGATCTTGATTATATCCTTACCCAACCTATCAATTGGATAGCCCTTTCTTTCGTTAGAGCAGCAAAAGATGTAAAAGATCTTCAAAAAAGAATTAAAGCAAAAAAACACTTTGCTAAAGTAATCGCAAAAATCGAAAAGCCTGAAGCGATCCAAAATATCAAAGAAATCATCAAAGTATCTGATGCTATCATGATAGCTAGAGGTGATCTAGGTGTAGAAATGCCTATCGAAAAACTTCCTGCACTTCAGAAAATGATCATCGCTCGTTGTATTCAAAAAGCAAAACCCGTCATCGTTGCTACCCAAATGATGGAAAGTATGATTACAAATCCTTCACCGTCGAGAGCGGAAGTTACAGACGTAGCTAATGCTGTATTAGATGGAACAGACGCAGTGATGTTGAGTGGTGAGACAGCAGTAGGTAATCACCCTGCACTAGTGGTAGAAGCAATGAATAGAATCATTACTGAGGCCGAGCAACATTACCAAATGCAAGGTAAAAGACCTCAGCCGGACAATGAGTCAGAAACATTCTTATCAGATGTGCTATGTCTAAGTGCACCAAGATTGGCTGAAGAGTTAAATGCTAAAGCAATATTGGGACTTACCGTCAATGGTTACACTGCATTCAAGATTTCTTCTTATAGACCTAAAAGTGCCATCCATATCTTTTCTGATAAAGCATATATGCTGAATACATTAAGTTTGGTTTGGGGCGTAAAAGGTTATTTATATACAAAGTTCACCACAACGGATGAGACCATTGAAGATGTCAATAACATCCTAATAGAAGAAGGTGCCATCGAAGCAGGAGACATTGTCATCAATACCGGTAGTATGCCGCTTCACAAAAGATTCCGTACCAATATGCTTAAAATCACGGTAGTAGAATAAGTTTTTAATGCTACATTTTAATAGCTTTTAAATATTTTTACTGGAAAGGTTTAGACCATTTGGTTACTTTTTTCCAGTAAAAATATTTGAAACTTCTGAACTTAAATTATAAGTTTTATCTTCATAAATTACTTGTTTATCATTCTCTTGGTAAATCAAATTGATATTTGATTTAGAAAATGAGTATTGATTCCCACCATTGATTATTTCCGTTTTGATGTAAGAAAGTGTATCTCTACCATAGATACCGGACTCATCATAAGTGACTACATTTTGGTTATTCATGACAAAGATATTCAAAGTATTGTCTATTGCTGAAGTACATATTGTATCCTGAAAAGTAGGGAAAATAGTACAAACTGTGGAAGATCCTTTATATTTCCCAACAATACTTGCGAATGTAATAATATTAAATTTTGAATCATCTTCTTTTTCACATCCCAAAAATGGTATGGCGATAAAGATAATCAAACATATTTTTAAAGATTCTTTTAACATTTTATTCTTTATATATAGTAAAACGAAGACAGTACAGATTAAAGTACCATTTATTTGTGTTTTTGTAAATTTGGTATTTGTAAAGTCGACCTTTTCCCAAAGGAAATCTGAATAAAAAATATTTAGTCTTTAGTCAAATTATAGTAAGTTCTCCTTCCTACGCTAGTCAATATAGCATAAATAAAAAGCATGGTACCCGCATATTTAGCGATGTTAGCTACCATTTGGGATGCTTCAGATTCTTGTACAGATTGTTTACTAAATATTCCCCATATAGCCCATATGATAACTAAGGCATACGGAATATCCTGTCTATTTAAAATGGCCAGTATACCCAACAGCGCAGCAATAATGATCATCACAGATGCCCACATTGGTTCGCTAATACCCATACCACTCCAGTCTTTACTAACTAATAATGCGGTGACATTTGCAATCGTAGCCACACTAATCCATCCCAAATATACACTTGACATGGTCAAAATAAATACATTATCCCATAACTTATGTGGTCTTGTAGATTGAACGGTGTTATAAATTTTTAGTAAGGAATATAGTAATACCAACATGATGACAACTGAAAGGGAAACAAACTCATAGTGCCATACTAAGATCCAACTTCCATTTGCAAGGCCCGATATAAAAAACCAAGGCCCGATATTGCTTATAATTTTATTGGTGGCTTGATTGTTTTTGTAATAATGAAATCCTTGATAAAACATAAATGCAATCAATAATAAGTAAATAATGCCCCATATACTGAAGGTAAAACCTGCTGGCACAAAATAATTAGGGTATAGCTCCGAAAGTTCTGCTGTTGTTTTATTGTTAATCGGGAGTAATACAGCTAAAAAATTGAGCGTTAAGGCAAAAACAACTGATATGATATTACTACCTACAAATAACTTGAGCGATTTATTATCCATAATTCTGTTTAATGCAGCAAATATAAGGCTTTTTTGTAATAAATAGTGCTCTTATAATGAGATTACTATTGAACAATAAAAAAGGCACCCTGTATAGAGTGCCTTTTATTTATGACTTGATGACTATTTAACTTTAATTTCTTCTACTTCTTTTGACAGTAGTTTTCTGCCCTTTGACATTACCTCTTGCTCCTTTGACGGTCGTTGTTTTTTTAGTGACAGAGTTTCCTCTCGGACCAGTAACTTTAGTTTTTGATCTTGTTACTTTATAATTAGCATGGGCTGCCGAATGTCTTGTTCTGACAGTGGTAGATGTTACACGTACTGGACGATATACTTTATGCGCTTTTACGGTTCTATGATTATGTACTATTCTTACAGTTGGTCCATGATGTCTGTATCTTATTGGACGCCAAGCTGCCCATCCTAATGGTCTCCATGGTTTCCACCAATTAGGATACATACGCCATCTCCATGGAGAAACCCATGGTCTATAAGCTGGTGCATACACAAACCTGACACATGGCCATGTCCAAACATTCACAATGATCATAGGTCTATTCGGGTAGTATGATGATGGCCCTTCTTTATTTATATCTGTGTCATACTCTTCACTGCCATCAGACGGCTCTACGATGATTTCTTCACCATAAATGTCTTCGTCTCCTATGATTTGTAAAATAGCTTCATTATCTTTAGTTTTTTCTAATCCTATGACAGCAATATCTTGATTTTCGTTTTCTGATACAGATACTTGTAAGATAAATAAATGCACATCACCATCTTGTTTGCTGATAACTTTGACATAATCGATGTCCCCGTCTTCGTTCAAATCTAAATTATTGACACCACTTTTCTGATCGTTTAGTAATTTCTCAAATTCTTCTGGAGATGTTGCTTTTTTAAATGTTTCTAAGGCTCCCTCTAAGCTGAATTGATCCCCTGGAAGACCTGTCTGTTCATCGGTCGCATCATCTTGGGAAAATGCTAAAGAAGCAGTTAATAAAAAACTTACAAAAAAAATGATTGCTTTCATGTGTCTATGCGCTTTAAGAGTTAACGAATAGTGATTTGACAATGAGAGGTAATGAAAGTTTAATCCAATTCAATAATATTTTTCCATTACCAAACTCCTTAAAATGCGAAGAGCCCAGGTAACTAGATACTAGGGCTCTTTCGACTAAGGTCTCAAAATAAGAAAACTACTTCTTTAAGGTATTGATACCTATTATATTTTCTATGCATGATATCATTCCAAAACCATGCCAAACTTATCAATGATGTGCCCAAATATGTGTAGAAAAAAATGTGAGATTTATAACTACTGTCTTTGGATGCTGCAAATATACAACGTAATTTAATATCTGCAACTGTCTTAATAACGTCGGACATCCTATTTTAGTTTCTAAATATATGAATTATTTTCATACATTTTTTAAATATATGACTGGCAGCCATAAACGAATTAAAAATTGTATTAATATCAATATTAAAAAAAATAAAAAATTTTATCCTTTCTTACTATAGTTTGGCGATTCTTTAGTAATTGTGATGTTATGTGGATGACTTTCCAGTATTCCAGAACTTGATATTTTTACCATTTTGGCCTTTTGCATATCTTTGATGGTATTTGCGCCACAGTATCCCATACCCGCTCTGAGTCCACCGAGATATTGCACCATCACTTCTGACACTGATCCCTTATATGGTACTCTACCTTCTATCCCTTCAGGTACGAGTTTTTTGACATCATCTTCTACATCCTGAAAATATCGGTCTTTGCTCCCAAGCTCCATGGCACCGAGCGAACCCATACCTCTATATACTTTAAATTTTCTACCTTCAAATAAGATCGTTTCTCCAGGTGCTTCTTCTGTACCTGCAAATAATGACCCTGCCATAATCGTACTCGCTCCAGCTGCTAATGCCTTTGCGATATCACCTGTGTATCTGATACCACCGTCTCCTATGATAGGAATACCAGTGCCTTTCAGCCCACGAGCTGCATTCATGATGGCAAACAATTGTGGTACACCTACACCTGCTACAATTCTTGTGGTACATATACTTCCCGGCCCTACACCTACTTTCACGGCATTGACTCCTGCATCAGCAAGTGCTTTTGCACCATCTGCTGTGGCTACGTTTCCACCTACGATTTGTAGACTTTTATACTGCTTTCTCACCGCTGCTATTGCATCGAGTACACCTCTAGAATGTCCATGTGCCGTATCTAGACATATGACATCCACACCTACGTGAACGAGAGCTTCTACTCTTTCGAATAGGTCCTTACTCACACCGACAGCTGCACCCACGTATAAGCGACCATGGTTGTCTTTAGCAGAATTTGGATAATTTTCGAGCTTCATGATGTCTTTGTACGTAATCAGCCCTTTCAGTATGTTATTATTATCGACTACCGGAAGTTTTTCGATTTTGTATTTTTGGAGTATTTCTTTGGCTTGCGTTAAGGTAGTACCCTCAGGTGCAGTGATCAACTTTTCTTTTGTCATGATCTCCGTAATGCTCCTTTCGCCATCGGTTTCAAATCTAAGATCTCGATTGGTAAGGATACCAACTAGTTTATTGGACTTATCTACGACAGGAATACCACCTATTTTATTGGCTTTCATTAGTAATAATGCATCTCGTACCACCGCATCTTCTGTAAGGGTGACAGGATCCATGATCATACCACTTTCAGATCTTTTTACCGTTCTGACTTGATTAGCCTGTGCTTCTACAGTCATATTTTTGTGTATAAAGCCGATACCACCTTCTCTTGCCATCGCAATAGCGAGATTATATTCTGTGACCGTATCCATAGCCGCTGAGACTATAGGCGCATTGAGCCAAAGGTCTGTGGTGAGTTGTGTAGAGATATCTACTTCTCTAGGAAGGACTTCTGAGTATGAAGGAATGAGAAGCACATCGTCAAAGGTAAGTGCCTCTTCTATCTGGGTGTTATTATTAAATGTTTCCATCTGCAAAAGTAGGAAGAAATCATTTCCTAACAAAAAGGATTCAAATTTATTTCATAAAAAAATGAAAACGCCCTACCCGATGCGATGGCTCAAAGACATCTTATCGGTATCTCCTACATCCATCATGACAAGACTCAAACCAAAATTCCTTACTATAAAAAAAGATTCCATTAACTTTGCAGAAAATAATGCCATGCCCACTACCATAGAAACAGAAAGGCTCCTTATGCGTCCATTAAACATGAATGATGTGGATGCCCTCTACATATTGGATTCAGACCCACTCGTCATGAAATACTTAGGAAATCGTCCAGTCAAAAACCTTGATGAAGTTAATTTTTACCTTAAAACCATCCTTAGGCAATATGAACTATATGACATAGGTAGATGGGCTGTCATGGAGAAATCTACAGGAGAAATGATCGGTTGGGCAGGTTTAAAGTATATGAATGAAGAAACCAATGGGCACATCGATTTTTATGATGTTGGCTATCGCTTCCGTCCAGAATTTTGGGGTAAAGGCTATGCCACTGAAGCTACAAATGCTTGGATAGATTATGCCAAAAAATATCTTAACATCCAAACTTTATATGCATCAGCACACATAGAAAACATTGCATCTCAAAATGTATTGAAAAAATGTGGCTTTATCGAGAAGGGAGAATACAATTTTGAAATGTATGGCGAGCATCTAGCTTGTTATTGGTTGGAGCTTGAGTTGGTGTAAGAGAATATGCAATAAAATGGACAACTCAGGAGTATGCTTGAATCCATTGGAATTCTGTAAGAAATGGTAAAGTAAACCCTTTGCTGGCGCTAGTTTACAACTCGTGCTTTTTTTAGACTTTAGTTTTTTGGTAAGAATTTTGATAATATCTATACGGCTTAAACAGAAAGGGGAATGAGTACTAAGTACAAGTTTATAGATAATGATGGAATCTACTTTGTACGTTTTGCAACTGTATCATGGGTTGATGTTTTTACCAGTGCTCTGTCAAGATAATAAGTTAAATCATAATGCGAGCTATTTTTTCAAAGGTCAAGGCAAAAAAAACTGTT
>DAOLFJ010000055.1:0-19716 GCA_035326365.1 Saprospiraceae bacterium
CACATTGATCAATCTGATAGAACATTTTTCTCATCACAAACTCAATCTTAGTGCTGTAGCTGACGATAAACTGGGCAATGCTTACTAGTATCTCATCAAAGAATTTGCCGATGATAGCGGCCATACGGCTGCTAAGTTTTATACCAATCGCACCGTAGTCAAACTCATGACCATGATCATGGACCCACAACCAGGAGAGTCCGTCTAACGTTTTCTTGCTTTATAGCGAAACAAAAAATGATATGTAAACGATATCTCAATAAAAGTGGAATAAAAACAAAAAAGTATCTTTCTGTTCAACAGATACATGAATAGTAGGAAAAAATAAGATTTGGGTGGCCAATTATTTACAATCGGCCACCATTTATTTTGAAAATAGAACAATTATTAATGAACAATGTCCTGTGAAAATAAATTTGATTTATGACAAACACAAAATTATGGACGAGTTCGAGTTATATTTTTCTTTGGACTATCTGCTATATTTATTGCGTCACACTCAAATCAAAACTAACTTCAATATCTGTCTCTCCACCTGCATTTGCTATGATTCCTGCAGCTACGCCAGCTGCGGTTTTATTGGGTTCATGGCGAAGTGTTATTTTTAATTTTTCTGAACCTGTACCATTTGCTTTGACGATCGTTTTTAGTCCGATAGGGTTATTGTTTGCATCTTTATCATCGTACGTGATGGTTAATACGGAAGGTAACGTAGTTGCCACTTCAAAGAAAAATTGATGTTCTTCGGCTTCTTCTTGGATTTCTGTGGTAATTACATCAGCAGGTGATACCGATTCATTTAATAAATTTAGTACACCATCATATGTTTTTCCTGATTTTAGCGTGCCTGATGTGATAATAGGTGCATTTCCACCGTCACCATCAAGGTCTCTGAAGGATAATGTGACGATATCACCACCGTCTCTTGGCGTAAGTGTGTATACAAGGGTTGTGATTAGTTCTTCTTCATTGACTGGATCTGGATCCTTGTCACATGAGGTAAGAAAAACAAACATTACAGTAATTAATAAATAACTAAATTTAGATGTCATAATTAAAAATGTTTTAAAAATTAAAAATTCGTTTTTATGTTGAAAGTAATATTTCGACCCATTTCATTTGCAAAATATCGCATTCTATTCAGATAATCTCTGTAAGTGGTATTGAATACATTTTCCATTCTCAGACTCAGATCTAGGTCTTGGTTTGTTTTACGTTTGAATTTTATTCGTAAGGATACATTTATGAGAAAATAATCATCGGGTGGCAGTAAGAAGTCTTCTTCGATCGGAACATTATTTTGCATGGCGGTATAACTAGCTTCTAGCCCCATTTTTAATTCGTTAAACACCGATGTTTTACCTATGGTATAATGAATATTTGAAAACGCATTTAAGGGCGGAATTCTAATTAATCCTGTTTTTTGGTCGAGATTCCTTGCATAAATATAGCTCATTCCTGATGTCCATTGAAAAGCTTTATTGATGTCTGTAATGGTCTTGAAGCTACCGCCGAGCATGGAAGCATCTGAACCTACGTATGAAAACAGTGGGAATGCACCTCGTATGGTAACAATAAAATCATTTTGAGGCTGCAAATAGATAAAGTTATTGATATGGTTGTAAAAAAGTGAAAGATTGACATAATGTTTTTCTGCAAGGTGACCAGTCCATTCATTGACGATTTTGAAAGAGTTTTCGGGTTTAAGGTTAGGGTTTCCTACTTCTATACCGCTTACTCCTTGATGGAGTCCATTGCTAAACAGTTCATTGACTTCAGGAGGACGATTGGTATAAGAAATGTCTAAATGTGTCGTAATTTCATTGGTAACTCTATGTTTTAAACCAACGTTTGCGGCAAAGTTTAAGAAATTGAGATTTTCTTTAACTACGTTTCTATTTTCGAATCTAGCAACAAAGTAATTTCTAAATTCACTTCTCAGCCCTGTTTCGAGTTCCAAACCGAAAAGATTTTTTTTGGCGATTAGGTAGATGGCGTAATGATTATTGATGTAATCGGGTATCAAAGGTAGAATGCCAGTACCTGGTTGATTGGTATTGTTTACATATCTATATTGGGCGCCAATGGTATATGAATGATGTTCCCCCAAATAATTATATCCCAGATCATAATATTGGCTAAAAAGTAATAAATCTAATGCTGGTTTTGTATCTCTATCACCTCTTCTAATATCAAATTCTGACCTGCTGTTTACTTGATATCCTGCTTCGAGAATAATGTTTTTTTGGTCATTTATTCTGTATTTATGGGAAAATTTCAATAAATGATGATCCACTTCTTGGCGTGGAGCTTCTATATTGTATGTAAACTTATCAGCTGTAAAAAATGGGATATCTCTTTTAAAAGCTTCTTGAAGATCTGTCAAATTACCAATATGTGATCCTCGTAAAATGCCAAGTTTATTTCTGTAAAAAGAATAATAAACTCTTCGATCAGATTTTTCATTCTTTTTATTTGAAATAAGCATAGAAAAAGACGATTCTGTATTCCCTGTATTCGTTAAATAATAACTAGGTGTTTTGCGATCACCTGAGATTTGATGTCCTAAAGTTATTCTTATATTACCAAGTTTAGAACTATTTCTCAATTGACCTTGTATTCCTATTCCTCGGCCATTAGTATGACCATTCATACGGATATCACCATGCCAATGTGGATCTATGGTCAATTCATTTGGCTCTAAGATGACTACACCGCCCAAAGCCTGTAGTCCATATTTTATGGCAGAAGCGCCTTTATATATAGATATTTTGTCAGCGGTATTAGGATCTATTTCTGGTGCGTGGTCATTTCCCCATTGTTGGCCTTCTTGTGGTATTCCGTTATTGAGTATCGTTATTCTGTTGTCGTAGAGACCATTTATAATCGGTTTTGCTAGGTTGGGACCAGCTTTTAGGGTATTTACGCCAGGAATAGTTGTCAGTATTTCACTTAGGTTTCTACCATTTAATTCAAACATGATATCTTTAGAAATAGTATACCTGATATTGCCAGATTTGCTGTTTGATTGTTGTCCTGTGATTTCTACATGTTGGAGTATCTCGTCATGATGCTCTAAGAAAAATGTAAGTCTTGTCGTTTCGGAAATATTTAAATATTCGTTTTTGGACTCACAACCTACATGAGATATTATAAAATGATATTTGCCAGGACAAATGTTTTCAAAGATGAAATATCCATTCGAATCACAAACCGTTCCTTTATCCAGTTCTTGTATAAAAATGGTGGCATACTCTAAGGAAGTGTCATCATGATGGTCTATGACTTGTCCTGTAATCACCATGTCACATTGCTGAGCGGCAAGTTTATTGCCCAACATAGTAATAATGATGAGTATTAAAAGGTTAAATATTTTTGTTTTTGCAACCATGATGCAAAAGTAACTTATTAAATGCAACTTTGTTGCATTATTGTCATAAAAAATATTTAGACTGCTATTTTACATAAATTTCAACACATCCACAACTTAAAATCATCACTTTTAACATAGAATTTTTTAAGTTAATTAATAACTTTTGCCTTCAAATTAGACTTTTATCTATGTTATCTAGTTATTAATATAAAAAAAAGGTATTTATCTATTCAATAATTGTAATTTTGTTGTATAAATTTAAAAGGAAGATAAGGTTCGTAACTTCTAAAAAGTCATGAATTAAAATTTTCTAAATTATGTTTATTTTAAATTGAACCATAATCGTAAAATATAAATGCAAGGATGAAAAATCTTATTAGTTGTATTTCTTTTCTGTTTTTTATTATGTTTTTCACCAACTTGACGACACTTCAAGCACAAGAAGTTTGGGGTTTAGAGAAATGTATCAATTATGCTATAGACAAAAGTCTTCAAGTAGAAGGTAGTCTTATTAGTTTAAAGAACACTGAAATAGATGCCACCACTGCAAGACATGGTAGATACCCAAATTTATCTGCAAACACCAATGTTGGTTGGAATTTTGGTCGTACCATTGACCCTACGAGAAATGAATTTATTACCGAGACATTCTTTAATAATGGTTTTGGTCTAAATTCTAATGTAATGCTTTACAATGGAAATAGAATAAACAACAACATCTCTCAGACCCAAATCAATAATAAGGCAGCTTTAAAAGAGTTGGAACAAGTCAGAAGAGATATTGCTTTGAATGTGGCGACGTTGTACCTTAATATCTTATTTGCAAAAGAAAACTTACAAAATGCCCAAAATCAACTAGCCCAAACAAATGATCAGTTGTCACTTTTGAATAAACAAATTTCAGTAGGAAACAGACCTGAAAATGATAGATTGGATCTCGAAGCTCAAATAGCTGCCAATGAACAATCCATCATAGAGAGTCAAAATAACCTGACTATCAATTTGTTAAATCTTAAACAACTCTTAAGGCTTGACCCTGATTTTAAATTGGATGTGACTGCGCCAAGTAATTTGGCTTTCGATACTGATCCTGATATTCTTACATTCTCAGAAGTGTATGCATCTGCATTGAATAATCAAGCGGGAATCGCGGCAAGCGAACTAAGGCTAAAAAGTGCTGCTTTGGGTGTCAAAATTGCACAATCAGAATTGTTGCCTTCCATAAGTGCAGGAGGTAGTGCAAGAACAAATTACTCTAACAAAGGAGTTACCGTTAATGGATTTAATCAAGAGATTGTAAATCAAGACATTATTTTTAATGGACAAACTGCGACAATAGGTTTTACACAGCAAGTACCCATTTTGGCGAAAACACCTTATTTTGATCAAGTAACAGATAACCTTTCTTACGGTGTTGGGATTTCTATGAATATCCCGATTTACAGCAATAACTTATCTCGTGCAGGTGTACAAAAGGCCAAATTGAATACACAACAAGCTGATCTTAATTATGTACAGCTAAAAGAATCTCTTAAAATTACCGTAGGTCAAGCACTTGCCGATGCAAAAGCAGCAAAATCTAGGTATCAAGCATCTACAAAAACGCTCCAAGCACAAACCAATCTATATAACAACGCCGTAAAAAGATTTGATATCGGCAATTTAAATGCATTTGAATTAACTAGACTGAAGACCCAAATGGAAACATCCACAGTCAATCTGTTGATCGCCAAATATGATTATTTGTTCAGGACCAAAGTATTAGATTTTTATCTAGGTAGAGCGATAAAATTTTAATAAAAACCTTCCATCATTTCAAAACAAGACTTTAATTTTATATTATGACCAAAGTTCAAAAAAAGCGTAACTGGATATTAATTTCCTTATTAGCACTATTAGTGGTGCTAGCCATTGTTGCAGTATTTAAGGCAAAATCAAACCCTAAAGGCACTTCTGTGACTACGGCAATTGCAGAAAAAAGAACGATAAAAGAAACAGTGTCTGCAAGTGGCAAAATATTTCCAGAGACAGAAGTAAAAATAAGTTCTGACGTTTCAGGGGAGATTGTAGAACTTTATGTAAAAGAAGGTGATTCTGTATATGTAGGTCAAGTTTTGGCCAAAATTGATCCTGAAGCTTACATTTCGTCCGTGGAAAGGGGAGAAGCGAGTTTAAATAGTTCAAGGTCGCAATTGTCCATCAGTAAGTCCCAAATTGAGTCAAATAAAGCACAAAAGGAACAAATCATAGCTCAATTAGAAAATGCTCGAGGCATCCACAAACGAAATGAACAACTTAAAAAGGATGGTGTCATATCACAAGCGGAACTAGAGCAGTCTTTGTCATCGCTTAGACAATTAGAAGCTAATTTAAGATCAGCTGAGGCGAGCATCAAATCAGCGCAGCAAAATGCAGAAGCATCAGAATTTAGTATAAAAGGTGCCCAAGCCAGTTTAAAGGAATTAAAAACAAGTCTTAATAGAACTACTATAAAGTCACCCACTAGTGGAATTGTATCTAAATTGTCTGTCGAAAAAGGTGAAAGGGTAGTGGGTACTATCCAAATGACTGGAACAGAGATGATGCGTATTTCTAATCTAAATGCCATGGAAGTGCAAGTCGATGTCAGTGAAAATGATATATTAAAAGTGGAGCTTGGAGATGATGTAGAGATAGAAGTGGACGCGTATTTAGGTAAAAAATTCAAGGGTAAAGTCACTCAAATAGCTAATTCGGCATCAAATATAGCCACAGCGGGTACTGCATTGAACACAGATCAAGTGACCAATTTTATTGTCAAAATAAGAGTGTTAGCAGATTCTTATCAAGATATCAAAACCAAAAGCATGCAATATCCGCTACGTCCGGGTATGTCTGCATCTGTAGATATATTTACAGAGCAAGCAATGGATGTGGTTGCTGTGCCGATACAATGTGTGACTGTAAGAGAAAAGAAGTCTGATAAAAAAGTGACTAAAGATAGCAGCCTGCCCGAAGATATGGTCGTGCCAGATGACAAAGAATTTGACGAGGTTATATTCTTGATGGACGCTGATACTGCAAAGATGGTCAAAGTGGAGACTGGGATTCAAGACGATGAATTTATCATGATCAAGTCAGGTGTAAATGTCGGTGATAAATTAATTTCAGGACCATACTCTGAAGTGAGTAAAACACTAAAATCAGGAGATAAAGTAAAGATTAAAGAAGAAAAAGAATCAAAGGATAAAGAGTAAATCATATTGAATAACATCATCATTTTTATAAAAAATCCAGTCCTTGGCAAAGTAAAGACAAGGCTTGCTGCTACTTTGGGTGACCCAAAAGCACTTGAAATATATCAAAGATTGTTAGACGTAACGCGTAAAACGGTCACTAAAGTAAACGCCAAGTATCACTTGTTTTACAGTGATGTTATAGATATGGATGATGATTGGGATATTCAAGATTTTGATAAATACCTTCAACAAGGAAATGATCTTGGGGAAAGAATGTCAGCAGCATTTAGAAACATTTTTTTGCAGAATGATGCGTCAGTGTTGCAAAAAGTAGTGATTATAGGTAGCGATTGCCCGGCTTTGACGCCCGATATTTTGGAAATGGCATTTACCATTTTGGAAGATTCGGATGTGGTGGTGGGACCTACATTTGATGGCGGATACTATTTGCTTGGTATGAAAGAATATCATGCAGCATTATTCGAAAATATCAATTGGAGCACAGATACTGTTTATCAAGAAACGAATGACAAGTCTAGACTGCTACAACTCAATATTGCTGACCTACCTACATTGAGCGATATCGATAATGAATCAGATTGGAATAAAGCAATACTCGAAAATCAAGATTTAAGCAGTTGATTTGCCATCCAATAATTTAGCAATCTCTGGATGGTCATTCATAAACATATTATACAGTTGGGTATTTGCTAAGAATGTTATCTTTTTTCCAAAACTACCTTTGGCCTTAAGTTTGTAAGTTACCCACATCAAAGGACCAAGCTTCATTTTATCTACTTTTTCAATATCGTCATATACTAATCTAAAAGTCTTCATGTAATTAGAAACGTAGTAAAATTGTCCATCCATTTCTACACGTTTTAATTGTATGAATGTAAAGTATAGCAAGGTAAGAAATAATACAAAAAATAATATATAAGGATATCTAAAGTATGGCGAAGTCAAAAACGGAAGCTTATACTCATCTATTATGAACAACATTGTACCGAACGTAGTAAAAAACACTATCCAAACTGTAGGTAAGAATAATTTTAAAAATAAGGTTAAATTGGATGAAACTCGCTGCATATTAACTACTTTTTGAACTTTCATTTTTTTCTTTAACCACTCTAGCTGCTATTCCTATCGAGATTTCGTACAATAAATATACTGGTATTCCAACTAATATTTGTGTCAAAGCATCTGGAGGTGTAATAATTGCTGCAATAATGAATATCACAAGGAATGCTTCTCTTCTAAATTTTCTCATAATCTCAGGTCCTATAATTCCTGCTTTTGCAAGGAAGTAAACCACAATAGGTAATTCAAATGCAAGTCCTGTGGGAATTGTAAACATGGTGAGATAGTTTACGTATGACGATAGCGTAGGGCTATTAATTGCTTCTGTACCAACTGTATAGCTACCTAAATATGTAATTGCAAATGGTGCTATGACAAAGTAACCAAAACAAACACCAAGCACAAAAAGAAAGGATGTGACGCCAACCAATCTACCTGCTATTTTTTGTTCTGTTTCGTAAAGACCTGGCTTAATAAATTTCCAAAATTCATAAAATATGTATGGGAATGATGCAATGAAGCCTAAATAAATGGAGACCGTGATACCAACAAAGAACTGTTCTCCCATTTCTCTAGTGATAAGCTGAAGTTCAGGTGGGTAGAAGCAGACAGCTTCTGATATGGCACAGAAAACTTGGTATGTGATAAATTCTGGTTTTTTGGGTGCATATATAATGTACTCGAAAACTTCATATTGAAATATCAAAGCAATCACTGCGAAAACCAAAATGCTGATTGCTGCCCTGATCACGTGCCATCTCAACTCTTCTAAATGGTCGAGAAAACCCATCTCTTTATTATCTTCAGGGTTGCCGGATACTATTTTTTTAAACAAGCCAAACATGGATATTCTTATTAAGGCGGCAAAGATACACATTTTGTATTCAAGCTAAGTGAAAATTAATTGGATATAAAGCATATAAATGATTTTTAATATATTAATTTTGCATCATGAATTTTTCATCCAAGATACTCGAAGAATCAGTTAATGCACTGTCCACCTTGCCAGGTGTTGGCAAAAAGTCTGCTTTAAGGCTTGCCTTACACCTTGTACAAGACAATACCAAAAAAGCGTCTAAGATATCAGCAGCACTCGCTAAACTGGAAACAGACATCAAAAAATGTAAAATTTGTTGTAATTTATCAGACCATGATACTTGCGAGCTTTGTCTATCGACTACAAGAAATAAAAGGGTACTTTGTATTGTAGAGACGGCAAGAGATGTAATGGCTATAGAAGATACTAATCAATTTTCTGGTAAATATCATGTTTTAGGTGGAGTCATCTCTCCTTTGGAAGGGATAGGGCCATCAGATTTGAGCATAGATTTATTAGTAGAACGTATAAAAGTAGAAGAAATAGAAGAAGTCATTATGGCGGTAAGTCCTACTATAGAAGGTGAGACTACTATTTACTATTTATCTAAATTGCTAAGGGACTTCAATGTGAGGGTGAGTATTATAGCTAGAGGAGTTTCATTTGGTGGAGATTTAGAATATGCAGATGAACTGACCTTGGGTAGATCTATTGTATCAAGAGTGCCATATAATGTCCAGTCCTAAACCCAAGGCTGCACATGACATAGGAATCGTTATTGTCAATTATAATGTTCGTCACTTCCTAATCCAATGTATTCAGTCAATTAAGAATTCACGATTAAGTGGACTTTCTGTTGAAGTGTGGGTAGTAGACAATGCTTCTGTGGATGGCTCCGTTCAGTTATTGCAGAAAGATTTTCCTGAAATTAACTTAATTGCCAATGAACAAAATAAAGGCTTTTCGACTGCCAATAACCAAGCTATCAAAAACCTTGATTCAACATATACACTACTTCTTAATCCTGACACTATTCTAGAAGAAGATACGCTCAAGATGTGTTTTGACTTCATGGAAAGTAAAACAGAAACTGGTGCTTTGGGCGTTCGAATGATTGATGGTAGTGGTAAGTTCCTACCAGAATCTAAACGGAAAGTTCCTGATCTATGGAATTCATTTTGCAAATTGAGTTTTTTGTCTGACGTTTTTCCTACTTCTAAGTTGTTTAGTGGTTACAATCTAGGTTATTTGCCAGAGCATCAAACAAATGAAATAGAAGTGCTTTGTGGAGCTTTTATGTTCATCCGTTCTAGTGTGCTTGATGAAATAGGCATGCTTGACGAAGCTTTTTTTATGTATGGTGAAGATATAGATTTATCTTATAGAATTATACAGGCTGGTCATAAAATTTATTATTATCCAGAAACAAGTATCATACATTATAAAGGTGAAAGTACTAAAAAAAGTAGCTTGAACTATGTGCGTACCTTTTATGGGGCCATGCATATTTATGTCAATAAACATTACAGTAAAGGTAATGCTGATGTCTTTTCATTTTTGATAAAGTTGGCTATTTCCTTTAGGGCTTTTATGTCAATAAGTAGTAGGGTTGTTTCTAATTGGTTACTTCCTGTATTGGATGTCATGTTCATTTGGATACTTTTATCTCAGGCAAAATACCTTTGGGCGTCCTATTATTTTGATAATGTTCAATATTATGATAATACAAATATTGATTTAATATTGTTAGTTTACGGTATTGTTTGGGCATTTTGCTTATGGTTGGCTGGACATTATGATCGAGTAAAAAGCTTTTTTAAAACTTTGAGTGGCGTTGCTTCTGGTACAGCGATTATTCTTGTTTGTTATGCTTTATTGCCTGAAAATCTTAGGACCAGTAGGGTTTTAATTTTATTAGGTACAATATCTATGATTGTTATAAGTTTTTTGACAAGTTTTATAAAATCATTGATAACCAATAGGTCTGAAAAAGGTGATGTCAACATTACAAAAAACCTTGTGATAGTAGCAGAAAAAGAGTCTGCTGAGAAACTACTACTTACTATCAAAAATGCAAATGTCAATTTTGAAAATGTTTATGTCGTGACCCCAAACAAAGCGGATCTAGATGATGCATATTACACTAACACCATCACTTATTTACCAAAGGTGGTAAATGATTTAAAAATAGATGAGGTCATTTTTAGCAATGAGAATATGACAATGAAAGAAATTATTAAATCTATGACAACACTAGATCGTTCTGTTTCTTTTAAGATCGGTGGTGATGATTCATTGAGTATCATAGGCAGTAACTCTCGTAATAGTCAGGGCCAATTTTATAATCTCGATATTACATACAAGTTACACGAAGATAGATACAAGAGATACAAAAGACTTTTTGATATCATAACTTGTGTGCTAATCCTTTGCCTTTTGCCATTGGTTTTGTTGTTAAACAATGGGCGTATCCAAGTTTTTAAGAATTTGTTTTTTGTTTTCATCGGACAGAAAACATGGGTAGGTTATGGCGGCGACCAAGGTGATTTCGGATTTTTACCTACTATAAAAGCACCGATTATAAAATACCCTTTAGCTACAAAACACTTGTTTTATACTGATGACCATTTTAAAATAATGAATATTGATTATGCCAAAAATTACTCGATTTATAAAGATATTGAGACCATTTGGAATAATTCCTATAAGTTTGGTAATAAATAAAATTGATGATCTCAAGAAAATGTGAAGTTTCAGAAACTTTGTACAGAGATAGTTATCAAGCCTAATTTAACGAGACATAATTAACGCTAGTCATTGTTTTACTAAGGTATTCAAACTGTATTATTTTATCCACTTTTCCATTTGAGCGATGACTGCTTCCATATCTTTTGGCAATGGCGATTCTATTTCGATTGTTTTTTCTGTGTGTGGATGTTTGATAACCAACTTCGTAGCATGAAGTGGTTGTCTAGATAAAAGTGGCCTTTCTTCTTCGTACTTACCTAAGTTAAATCTTTTTTGTTTGATCTCTGACAATAAAAATTTATCTCTGTGACCATATAAAGTATCTACAATCAAAGGATTGCCAAGATATTGCATATGGACCCTAATCTGATGCATCCTTCCTGTGTGTAGTCGAATGTATAGAAGACAATATTTTTTGAAGTTTTTTAGTATCTTATAGTCTGTGATGGATTCTTTACCACGATTATGAACCAACATTTTGCCTCTAGTGACCATTGATTCTGCTAGTGGTACTTCTATTCTTCCACTCTCTGGCGCTGGCACACCATCTACGATTGTGGTATAATATTTTTCCACTTCTCTAGATTCAAAACTGATGCATAATAGGCGGTGAGTTTCTGCGTCTTTGGCAAATAAATTGACACCGCTGGTAAACTTATCTAGTCTATGGACAGGAATTACATCTTCGTACTTATTTTTTAGTTGGCTGATGAGATTTGGCAAACTGGCATTAAATCTATCAGGTGTTGTCAGCACTCCAGCAGGTTTATTAACAGCAATCATATACTCATCTTCGTATAAAATCTCGATTCCCTTAATCATTTATTAATATTATATCCTAATGATGTGAATGTATTTTTGCTTTCCATAAAATACTTCCAAGTCACAGATCCTAAGTACCTGCCTTTCATGTTTGGTCTATCGATCCGACATTTTTGTATTTTTATGTGGTCTTTATTTCTCTGCTCAAAAACAAAAGGCAAATTCACATAATATCTAAGATGCGCTTTGATAATGGCAAGTGTAGACTGTGGTTTTCCCGCCAACAGAAACTTCAAACCTGCCAATCCATCCAATACAAGCTTTGCAGGAATGAGCCAAATGAGTTTGCCAAGCGCTTCGTTTTTAGTCAAAAGATAGAGATTATTTCTAAAGTTCAAATAATCTTTCCTTGGATTGTTATATTCTAATGTGCCACCACCGAGATGATACACTTTGCTCGAAACGATACATTTTACTTGATATCCAGCCTGTTTTGCTCTCCAACAAAGGTCTATTTCTTCTTGATGAGCAAAAAAACTAGCGTCAAATCCACCCAAGGCCTTAAATAATGATGTCTTACAAACCATTGTAGCGCCACTTGCCCAAAATACTTCTGTATCTGTATTGTATTGGTTATTATTTGGTTCTACGGTGTCAAAGATCCGACCACGACAAAATGGATATCCAAAATAATCTATGAATCCTCCCGCAGCACCTGCATATTCAAATTTTGATTTCTCTTCTAGCGAAAGTATCATAGGCTGGACAATACCAAGTTTTTGGTTAGCTTCCATGGCATCAATGATAGGGTCTAGCCAATTTTCGGTAACTAAGACATCTGAATTGATGATGACAACATAATCAGTAGCCACATCTTTAAGACCTTTATTGTATCCACCTGCGAATCCATAATTTTTTGTAAGCTCTATTACATTGATCTCTGGATGCCACTCCTTTATATAATCGACAGAAAGATCATCAGACTTATTATCGATAACCATAACGTCTACTTCATATTTGGCTGAGCTGTATTCTATCATAGGCAGATAGGACTCAAGCAGCTCTGCTCCATTATAATTTAGAATAGCAATCGTTACTTTTGACTTTCTAGGAGTATCGTTATTTATGGCTTCAAGTGCTATCTGGGCATTTTTTTCATCTATTTTAAGCTGATCTTTTAATTCTTCTAGATTATTGAAACGAATATCGCTTCTCAAATACTTTAAAATGTGAATTCTGATCGTTTTGTCATAAATATTCTGATTAAAATCGAAGATATTGATTTCGATCCCAACATTGGTTTGATTAGTAACAGTCGGTCTTTTGCCAATATACATCATGCCTTCGAATGGCAATTCATCTATTTCGATAGATACCGCATACACGCCTTCCGTAGGAATTAATTTTTCTTTTTCTTCTATTTGCAGGTTGGCTGTAGGATAACCCAATTTACTACCTATTTTATCGCCGTGGACCACTTTTCCAGTAAGAAGATATGGTTGATTTAGAAAAAGGTTGGCTTCCTGAATGTCTCCAGATAATAAGGCATTTCTTATTTTGGTGCTGCTGATGGTAATGTCATCAATCTCTTGCTTAGGTATTTCTACAACTTTAAACCCATTCGGCTTTTCATAATCTTTGAGAAGTTCGATGTTGCCTCCTCTATTTAAGCCAAAGCGGTGGTCGTATCCAATCACAACATATTTTGGATGGAAACAAGCGATGATGAAGTTTTCAATGTATTCTCTTGGCGCTTGGCGAGAAAATTCGAACGAAAAAGGAATAACCACGACGTTTTTGATACCAAACTTTTTTAGTAAGGCTAGTTTTTCGTCTAATGTATTTAGAATGCTCAGTTCTTGTCCGCTTGGATCTACTATTTGGCGTGGGTGCGGATAGAAAGTGATCACTATACTTTCACCATCCAATTCTTCTGCCAATGACTTAACCCTAGCCAATATTTTCTGGTGTCCAGTATGAACGCCATCAAACGAGCCAATAGTTATAACGGCATTTTTAAATTCGGGAAGTTCTTTAATGTTTCTGAATATGTTCATGCAAATAAATAGACTTTTTTGATTGATATCTATTAATTGCCGCAAAAATAAGAATCTTAAGCATAATAATTGATTAGTTTAGGGATATATTAAACAAATCATCTGTTTTTGAGATTTAGAAGGTAGTTAATTCATTTAAAATTCAATATAGTGATTGATAACAATAGGGTAGTAGAAGCACTGAGAAATGTAAAGGATCCGAAAACGGGCGGAGACATCATTTCTCATCGCATGGTAGAAGATTTTAAAGTGGAAGGTGATAATATTTCATTTTCAATTGTCCTAAAGTCTAATGATGCAGACTTAAAATCTTCTTTGAATTTTGCTTGTATGGAAGAAATAGCTAAAGTTTACCCACAAGCTAATGTACATATTCATCTGAAAATAAATGCAACAGATGATGATGCTAACACAGTTTTGCCACAAGTCAAAAATATAATTGCTATTGCGTCAGGAAAAGGCGGTGTAGGTAAATCAACGATTTCTGTCAATCTGGCTGTTTCCCTTGCTAATTTGGGTTATAAAGTTGGACTCATAGATGCTGACCTTTATGGTCCATCCATTCCGACCATGATGGGATTAACAGGGCAGCGCCCCAAAGTCGAACTTCTTTATGGCAAACATAAAATAATCCCTTTACAGGCGCATGGTGTGCATGTTATTTCTGTTGGATTTATAGTTGAACCCGAACAAGCAGTGGTCTTGAGAGGACCGCGATTGGGTGGATTGTTGCGACAGTTCATCCAAGATTGTCTATGGCCAGATTTGGATTATCTTTTGATTGACCTACCTCCAGGCACGGGTGACATTCAACTTACCTTAGTTCAGACGGTTCCAGTCACGGGGGCAATTATGGTTACTACACCGCAAGAAGTAGCAGTCATAGATGCCGTAAAAGCGATGAATATGTTTTTACTGCCCAATGTAAATGTACCGATTTTGGGCGTAGTAGAAAATATGAGTTGGTTTACACCTGCGGAATTGCCTGAAAATAAATACTATATTTTTGGCAAAGGTGGAGGTAGGAAATTAGCTTCTGTCTCAAATACAGAAATGGTCGCTCAAATTCCTATTATACAAAGCGTAAGAGAAGGAGGTGATGCTGGAGTCCCAGTTTCAGCACAGAGCAACAGTGCATTAAAACCATTATTTGAAGAAATGGCTCAGAATGTCTTGAATCAACTAGCTGTGCGTAATGACTTGTATGAACCTACAAGGATTGTAAAAGTCCAAGGTTGATAGAACAAGTCAGAGCATCAAATGAATTAATATTTTTGAATATAATATACCAAAAAGTTGTAACTTTGTACCATGATTACAGCAGAACAAACATTATTCGACAAAGTAAACCATGCTTTGGATGAAATCAGACCACATCTTGCAGTTGATGGTGGCAATCTTGAGATAGTAGAAATAACAGATGACTTGATTGTTAAAATCAAGTGGATGGGCAATTGCGAACATTGCTCTATGTCTGCTATGACTATGAAAGCAGGTGTAGAACAAGCCATTAAATCAAAATTGCCAGAGATAAAAGGTGTAGAAGTAGTAAATGGTTATTTTAATTGATGACAAAGCAAGCATTAGTTCAAAATATCCGTGAGAAGCAAAGTTTTCTCTGTGTAGGTCTAGATACAGATTTGACCAAAATTCCACCACATTTATTATCTTCTGAAGATCCTGTTTTTGAATTCAATAAAGCAGTCATTGATGCTACTAAAGATCTATGTGTCGCGTACAAACCAAATCTAGCTTTTTACGAATCACTGGGTCCAAAAGGTTGGAAATCACTTGAAAAGACATTGGAATACATCCCTGATAATATTTTTACTATAGCCGATGCAAAACGTGGAGATATAGGGAATACAAGTAAAATGTACGCAAAAACATTTTTTGAATACCTGAATTTTGATGCTGTGACGGTCGCTCCTTACATGGGTAAAGATTCGATCACACCTTTTTTAGACTTTGATGATAAATGGGTGATCGTATTGGGTCTAACAAGTAATGAAGGAAGTGCAGATTTTCAATATTTTAAGGATCAAGATGGTCATTCTTTATATGAAAAAGTCATCACAAAAACGCAAGAATGGGGCAATCCTAATAATCTAATGTATGTTGTCGGTGCTACACATCCTGAGACATTTACTGAGATTCGAGGCTTGGCTAAAGAGTTCTTTTTTCTTGTACCAGGAGTAGGCGCCCAAGGTGGAGATATGAATGCTGTTTTTAAAAATGGGAAGAATGATGATATTGGTCTTCTTGTTAACTCATCTAGAGATATCATCTATGCTGGTATTGGACTGGATTTTCAAGAAGAAATCAGAAGAAAAGCTCAACAAGTGCAAAAGAGCATGAGTGATTTAATGGCTTAATTTCAAATGGCTTCTCCACGCAAAAATAATACCTGCTACGCAAGATTGAAATATTCCATACAAAAGCCACGTAAATACCATAGATAACGATACATCTACAGCGCTGTAAGTTATCCACATGACAGGAATTAAAGCAATCGCTGCATAAATAAATCCGAACTCAAAGCCACGAAGTACAAAATGTCCTCTAAACATGCTTTGAAATCTATTCCAAAAAACAGCTAATGCTAAACTCAAAATAAATGGGTGTAAGTAAAAGAAAACATCACGACTACCGTCTGAATTAAATACAGGGCTGATGTAATCCACAAAAAAAGCTGGGAAAAGGCTAATCGCTAGCAACAATCCACCATAACTAAAAATGAAAATCGCGATGCCAGCGAATAATGTATTTTTAAATATTTCTTGCATTATTTGTTTGTTTTGATTTTAAATATTTTTTTTGAGTTGAAGTTTAAATTCTACTTGTAATTCATTTTTTACTTTTATGGTTCCACCAAGTTTGCTAGGTGGTTTGAGATTAAAATCGCTAAAGTTGACATCTCTAGTACCAATAAGCTCAATATTTTGATGATTTGTTTTATGGATAGCGTATTGCACCTGAAAAGTTTTTTTTACGCCCGCTAACTCTATCTCTACATCACCTGTGGTCAAACTATTTGATATGGGAGAGGAAGGCATATCGGAAAAATTAAGGAACTTAACAATCATATAAGGGTACTTTTGAGCCTGAAGGGTTTTTTGTAGATCCTTAGTCATGACTTTATGTTTACAATCAAAATCCGCTACATTAATTTTTAGTTTTCCATCTACTTTAATGTGTTTTAGTGTTTTATCTTTTGGAGAGAAATATAAAGTATCCGTTTGGTTATAAGAGTGGATTTTGCATGAAAAGTTATTAATATTTGTACTGCCATCTACTTCTAAACTGCTACTGCTTTTGATTATCCATACTTCGTTCACCTTAGTCGTAGAAGTGTATCCACTCATTCCGAGCAGAAAGGTTAAAATATAATATTTTGTTAGAAAACCCATGAACAAATGTTAATTTTGGATAAGATAAAGGGTTGGCATCAGATGTAAACCCGCTGCCAACCCTTATAAAAATCGCCATTTATGCTCTGCAATCAAATTTGAGATCTAAATTAAGTTTAGAAGCCAACGACTGCTTCAATAGTTATGCCATTAAATTTTGCACCATTTCTAATGTCTGTACCCTTGAAGCCATCATAAGTTTGCGTTACATATTCGCATTTAAGAAGAAGATTTTTAGTTGGGAACCAACCTGCAGAAACTGCTACTCTTGAGATTTCTACATCTGAAGTGGCATTTGCCAATCTACTTTTTATTGTATTATACCTACCACCTACAAACAATTGTTCATTTGCTAAGAATCTGTACACCAATTCACCAGAAAGTTGGGTTGTTTTTCTGTCTGCACCATCATAAGCATCTGGTTTTTCATTCACTGTTTTACCAGTTGCTGTTTCATATGTACCAAAAAATTCAATTCCTTTGTATTTTAAGAATGGATTAAAAATAATTGCTGTAAGCTTATTGGACATTCCAGGATTAAATCTACCACTTGTATGATCAGCTGTTCCATTTGCCCATGCAGCTGCTTCTACCACACCAAAGTAACCTGAACCTGTTCTATCACCACTATAAAGGGTAATACCAGGAGATGAAGAATTTGAATACATGGATGCACTCAATCTGAATCTCACATCATTTATTTGTTTATCATAGGCTGCTTTTAATATGATAGATGGATTCTTTGCTGTTATAGAGTCAACTCTACCGGTTCCTATTACTGGATTTGCTTCGTAATCTCTGATATTATTTCTAATCAAACCATTCGTAAGACCAGCCATCAACATTAATCCATCCGTTGGATATATGTAGATTTCACCACCAATCTCTGTTGCAAATTGGTCAATTATGTTGTTTTCAATAAATGGATTGAAAATTGCATTACCACCATCAGATCTTCTAAAATGTGTATCACCATAATTTATTTCCATGTGTCCTATTTTGACTCTTGCATATTTTGTAAACCATTCAGGATTGCCGAACATTGGCAATTTGTCGATCTGGATATAACCACCTTTTACCCAAAATTCGTTATGGTGACGAGCAGCCATATAATTTTCAAGGAAAATCTGTATTCCATCGCCTAATTGTACGTTGAAGTTTAAGTTTGCAGCTGCCAGGTTGAAACCATTTCCTAATGCATAAAGTGCTGCAGATGAATCTGAGTTTTCGTGATTTAGCATTTGGTAACTTTGTCTGAAACTACCGCCAATTTTTAGCTTGAAGCCTTGGTAGGGAAGACTATCTTTTTTGGAAGGCTCAAAAACATTGATTCCATTTTGATCATAGTCTCTTGCATATTGAATCTGAGCTGTACTTTTTGAAATGAAAAGTACAAAAAGAAGTAAGCTGGAAATTTTAAAAAGGGTTTTCATTATATTTGTTTTATGTTAAAAAAATAATATTGATTTAAATTAAGGTTGAAGTTTTAATGACCACTGATCAATTACTTTGATAATGTGACATTGTATTTTAGCACTACATCATTACCAGTTTTTACTGAGCCTAGCATAAAAGAAGGTGGTTTCATATCATAATCAGTCATGGCGATTTTCTTTTCACCACTGATACTTATAGTGTTATCTGCATTTATTTTAGCATTGCTTACTAGCGTGGTATTTACAGATTTACCTGCAATGTTGAGTTTTACTTGACTTGTGATGGTGTAATTTTTACTATCGATCGTTTTGATAGTTGCACTTGTTAATACTGCGCTAATATCAGGATTACTATCGGCTTTTAAAGCTTTGTAAGCATTTTTGTCCATAGCTCCTTTTCCACTTTTGAGCATTTTGGCAGGCGTTTTGAATGACATGTTTGTAAGTCCTGTCAATTTACCTGTTGCATCAGTAGTGAATACAGCATCACAAGTTGCAGATGAAGAAGTCATCTCCCAATCATGCATAGTAGATGTTCCAGTAAGCAAAAACTCGGATTTACCTTTAGCGGTATATTTTACTTGTCCATTAAGTTGGCTTGTAAAAATTACCGTGCTTACAAGCAGTGCGATTAATATTTTTATGTTGTTCATATTGTATATATTTTATACCACAAGATTAAGGCGATTCCATGGTCTGAAATATGATCTCTGTTAGTATGAAATATGATATAGATTTTAACCCAAATAAGTCATTAAAAAATCTATTACAAGCCAAAATACCTTCAAAATCAAGTCTTTACATTGCATTTGGTT
>DAOLFJ010000056.1:0-19693 GCA_035326365.1 Saprospiraceae bacterium
TGCTATCCACGTATATTTCGTGTGTTTAGACATTGATTTCGCTAGATATTCTTGCTCAGTTTGTCCTGGTGTGGGTATAAAAACTGCCTTAATTTCCAAATGGGCAATATCCATCACGGTAGTATAACCTGACCTAGCAATGAGTAAGTGACTACTTTGTAGAGCATCTGAAATTTGGATAGTATCCGCCAAATCTAATATGGTACAATTTTTTCCTACATCTGCTAATTGTGGATTAACGTTTTCAGTCCCTCTTATCATTAATACCTTTTTGTCTCCCCATTTAAGCAAAAGTTCTATTAATGCATTTTCAAGTATTGTCCTTTGTGGCTCTGGACCTGATAACAATATAAAAATATCCCATTTTTTAGTTAGTGATTTGTTTTCTATTCTTGTCAATGGTCCTAAATAGGCAGCATCTTTTAGGTGGGTCGATACAGACATCTTCCCTGCAAGTGATTTTTTGTCAGCAAAATCTGGTATCCAACATTGGTCAAACTTGTTTATAAAATACCTGTGTACAGAACTTGCAATTTTCGAAAGAAAGCCTATCGGATGTAAAATGTTTACTTGATGTGTGATATAATAATTTTTGGTAGTTAGTGTTCTAAACCCAAATCTATTATCTGAAATGATCACAGTTGCATTAGTTTCTGCAACTATTTGTTTTGCTGCATTAAGCTCATGATAATAAGCTTTCGCTATGGTTGGAAATTGCAAAACCATATTCAAAACCATATTATGGTACTGATAACTAATTCCATATGAAGGCAACTCATAAGTTGGTAATTCTGGATGTTCCTTCTTGAGAAGTTTTAATGAAAGACCATCAGAAGCAATAATCACTTTTGTACCCAATGACAATAGATAATCTATCAATGGTATGCATCTTGCAGCATGGCCAAGTCCCCAATTAAGTGGAGCCACGATGACTATATCGTCTTTATTGATATGCGTCGACAAAACTTCTATTCCTTCTTTATGTAAAGCTGCCATATGGAAGGTTAAAGTTAAGCTGTTTCACATTGCCAGAGAAATAAAATTATGTCAATCTGATTTCGTCGTCAGTTTCATCAAAAAACTTGTATTCGAATAAGTGGAAATTAGCATCACTCTGCATTTTGATCCACTTTTTGTATTTCATCCACCATTTCATCTGTATACTCGGCAGACCATTTTTTAGGTAAGCATAGACAAATTGGTTTAATTGGAGTCGCAACTTGGTTTGTGGTCTTGAATTGATGATGTATTCAATATCTCGCTGTATGTTATCGATCACAAGTATGGTCGGATTGACTTTACCTGTTCCTTGACAAGACGGACATAATTCACGGGTATCGATATTGACTTCAGGTCTACTTCGTTGCCTTGTAATCTGCATCAACCCAAACTTACTCAAAGGCAAGATGGTATGTTGTGCACGATCAGACTCCATAAAGTCTCTCATTTTATTGAATAAACTCACCTTATTCTCAGATGTCTTCATATCAATAAAATCAATGATCACAAGACCACCGATATCTCTTAATCTAAGTTGGCGCGCAATCTCTTCAGCCGCCTCAAGATTTACAGCCAGTGCCGCATCTTCTTGGTCTTTTCTTTGCATTTTAGGACCGCTATTCACATCGATGACATGCATAGCTTCCGTATGTTCAATGACAATATATGCACCACTACTCATCGTAGAAGTTTTACCAAATGATGCTTTTATTTGTCTATTGATATCAAAATTGTCAAAAATATGCCTACTTCCTCTATAGTGTTGCAAAATCTTGACTCTATCAGGAGCAATGTTACCAAGATAATCTTTAAGACTTTCATACATTTCTTTATCGTCCACAATGATTTTATTGAAATTATCATTTAGGATATCTCGGAGTATTGATGAAGTTTTATCTATTTCGCTTAATATCTTATCGGGCGTCTTAGTTTGTTTGAGTTGACTGAAGATTGTTTTCCATTTGTCTTCTAGTTCTCTGATGTCATTGTGTAAATCAGCTACCTTTTTACCTTCAGCCGCAGTACGTACGATTACACCAAAGTTTTTTGGCTTTATACTTTCTACTAATACTTTTAGTCGTTTCCTTTCTTCAGCAGATGCTATTTTTTTAGATACGGCTACGATTTCTGAAAATGGTGTAAGTACGACATATCTTCCAGGCAAAGTGAGTTCACAACTCAACCTTGGTCCTTTGGTTGAGATAGGTTCTTTTAACACTTGAACCAAAACGTGGGTATTTTTATCAAATACTTGATCTATTTTGCCTGTTTTGGGATTATCAGGCTCCATCTGGAAATTTTCTAATAGCGGGCTATTATAGTTTCCATACATTACAGCATTGGTATATTTGATAAGTGATTTTATCTGAGGACCTAGGTCTGTATAATGCAAAAAAGCATCTTTACGGTGTCCAATATCTATAAACCCAGCATTGAGACCTGGCATCAGCTTTTTAGCACTTCCCAAAAAGATATCTCCAACAGTAGAGTTGTTGTTTGTCTTTTGGCGATGTATCTCCACCAATTTAGAGCCTTCTACCAATGCAATTTCTACATCGGTTGGGGTCGATTTTATGATCAATTCTTTATCCAAAATAAAGTCTTTATGTGTTCAAACTTATTATGCAAAAAAGATCAACCGTATTTTTACTTTCTTAAGAGATTGTCTAAACTACTTTTAAATATGGTCTTTACAAAAACAGCAAAGAATCATTTGTATTGATTCACACAATAATCATATTACTCCTTGTTACATGAGTTAATACAAAACTAGGATGTTCCAGACTAAATTAAAAGGTTTTACATTCTGAAACTTATACAAAAAGATGTTTAGAGACTATACAATCTTTTGAATAAGTATTATTACAGATTTTCAGACTAATTCTGTTTTTTTACAACTATCTATATTATCTGACACAATTTTAATGTCAAGTTCATTAGAAGGTTAAATAAAACAGACGCCGAAAAAATAAGGATAGGAAGTGTGTATATATATATGATACGTAATTGCTAAAAGTTTTTTGATGCTTTTAGTATTCTTTAGTTTGTTGTCTTGATTTGAGCCTTATGAATGTTTGTTACACACGAACTACCTAATAATGTAAGAAAGTGCCGGACCAAATGAATGATCCGGCTACAGACTGTCTTATACTGAAAAGAAAATTCAACTACAAAAATTAAATAAATAACTCTTGTAATCTATTTCTTTTGACTACATATTATCTGTTCTTTTTCTTATGTCTGTTTTTTCTTAATCTTTTTTTACGTTTGTGCGTCGATATCTTATGACGTTTTCTTTTTTTACCGCAAGGCATATTTCAATATTTTTAAAAGTAAATTAATTAACACATTTATTACTATACTCATCTGCTTTTGCAGTATTGCCTATGTTTTTGTAGGCTGTTGCAAGTAGGCAGATAGTTGTTTGGTTTTCTGGTTCTAGACCAATCGCTGTCTCCAATCTTTCTAATGCGCGTTCATTTTGATTGGTTTGAATAGCCAATTTTCCTAATTGGTTTAGAACAGCTACATTCTTTGGATTATTTGTATTGAGTTCTCTTAGCATCAATATACCTTGCATAGGATTGTCTTGCACGGGATTATCTACATAACATATAGCTAAATTGATTCTGTGCTCGATATTCTCAGGTGCTATCGATATGGCTTTTTCAAAGGCTTTAACTGCTCTCTTTGAACAAAAGTCTTTGACCTTTGGGTCTACAGAATTTTTAACACATATCGCGTATGTCGTACCCGCAATAGACCAAGATTCATCCGTCTTGAGCATATTGGCAATATCTTCTGCATAAGAGCCTGAAATAGCAGGAAATCCAAATTCATACCAAGTTCCTGATAGTGACTTAATCCTTTCTATCAGTGCAGTTGTATCTTTGGACGACTTCTCTACATCTAGATTAATGGCTTCAATGATGCTTTTTTGTTGTGCATCAAGCGTTGCCATTGCATCCTTTAGAAGATTATTAACACCTGTCGATTCAATATTGAGTGACCTTGACTTTTCTAGGTCTTTTGTTTTTTGTGGAATGATATCAAAACCAAAATATAGTATCAAAAAAAGTAAGACTCCTCCTACTAGTAACAATATTTGATTTTTATTCATTACACATTTTTTTTAATTAATCGTCGTCACCATCATCTTCTGGCAATGAATCTACATTTGCTTTTACTTGGTCTACAAACACTTTTGCAGGTTTGAAAGATGGGATAAAATGCTCAGGAATTTCGATAGACTTGTTTTTCTTAATATGTCTACCAATTTTTTTAGCTCTTTTTTTAATTACAAAAGAACCAAAACCTCTTACATATACATTTTCACCTTCTGAAAGTGAATTTTTAACTTCCTTAAAAAACATCTCTAAAGTGACCAATACGTCCACCTTTGGAACACCCGTTTTTTCGGTAATTATATTGACTAAATCTGCTTTACGCATATCGTTGGTATTTTATTTTTCTATGATTAAATGGTGCGATTACTCAAAAAGTGGCGCAAATTTCGTAAAATATTGGAATTAAGAAAATTATTTTCGTCTTTTTTAACAGAATTTGTAAAAAAACCTTGATTTAAGTCATTCATTTACAATATATTAATCAAAAGGCCAATATTATGAAAGAAAATATTAGGTTTTTGCTGCTATATTTGTCCGATCAAAAATAATTTTATGATTTTATCAATGACGGGTTTTGGCCACAGTAAAACTGAAATAAATGGCAAGATTATAAGAGTGGAAATCAAATCACTCAATGCAAGAACAACTGAAATAAGATGTAAGTTGCCGAATAGCTACAGAGACCGAGAGATGGACTTGCGAAAAAGAGTCATCGATAAGTTGCAAAGAGGTAAATTAGACCTTACGATTACCTTGGATGGTTTTTCTGATGAGGAGAATGCATTTATAAATGCTGACGCTTTCAGAAAGTATTACAGAGAGTTGAATGCTCTGAGACAAGAACTTAATATCACCGAAGGCGACATTCTCCAATCTATCCTACGCGTGCCAAATGTGATAGGTCAAAATGAAGAATTAGCTGATGACGAAGAATGGTCAATCGTAGAGAAAACTGTGGACGAAGCCTTGGTTTCTATTAATAAATTCAGAATTGACGAAGGTCTCGTACTTAAGCAAGACCTTGTGGAACGCATAAAGCAAATAGAAAACCACTTAAAATCCATAGAGCCATACGAAGCTGTAAGATTAGATAGGATCAAGGATAAACTCAAAAAGAACATGGAAGAGTTTGCCCTAAAACAAAATGTAGATCAGAACCGTTACGAGCAAGAAATCTTATATTATATCGAAAAACTTGATATCAATGAAGAAAAAGTAAGGCTTTCTCAGCATTGTGTTTATTTTATAGAAGAGCTCGACCACAAAGATGATCAAAAAGGTAGAAAGCTATCTTTTATTGCTCAAGAAATAGGTAGGGAAATAAATACCATTGGCGCAAAAGCCCAAGATTCTGATATACAGCAATTTGTCGTAATGATGAAAGATGAGTTAGAGAAATTAAAAGAACAATTGGCAAATATTTTATAAAAGCAATTATGTCAGACAAGATATTTGAAGGCAAGATGTTTATTTTTACTGCGCCCTCAGGTGCAGGCAAAACAACAATAGTTAGGCATTTGCTAGATAAATACAATTTTTTAGATTTTTCCATTTCTGCAACTACTAGAAACAAACGTCCACACGAACAAGATAAAGTAGATTATTACTTTATGTCCGTAGATGAGTTTAAGGAAAATGTAACAAATGGAGCTTTCATAGAATGGGAAGAAGTGTACGAAAATCAGTTTTATGGTACTCTAAAGTCGGAAGTAGAACGTATTTGGTCCAATAATAAACACTTAGTATTTGACATCGATGTCAGGGGAGCTCAGAATATTAAAAGTTTTTTTGGAGATAAATGTATGTCTGTTTTTGTACGACCTCCTTCTGTAGAAGTTTTAATAGAAAGATTAGTCAATAGAAATACTGAAACGCCCGAAAGCCTACAAAAAAGGATAAGTAAGGTAAGAAGAGAGATGGAATACGAAAACACTTTTGATATGGTACTTGTTAATGACTTACTTGAAGTTTCGTTTGTAGAAGCGGAACATATCGTGGAGACATTTATAGAAGGAGTGGCCTAATACAATGACTGACAAAAATAAAATATACACCGCTGTGACTGAAATGATAAGTATCAGTGTTCAGCCAAGATATGAAGCAGAAGAATCAAACCCTGCTATTGGAAAATTTATTTATTCCTACCAGGTCACTATTGAAAACAATAGCTTTGTGAAAGTAAAGTTATTGTCAAGGCATTGGCATATTATTGATTCTATTCAAATTAGGAGGGAAGTAAAGGGTGATGGTGTTATTGGAAAGCAACCCATACTAGCTCCAGGTGGTACGTTCCAATATGTATCATGGTGTCCATTGAATAGCCCAATAGGAAAAATGTATGGTAGTTATACTTTCGAAAGATTAGAAGATAAATCAACTTTTGAAGTAGCAGTCCCAGAGTTTCTTTTAATATCTGATTTCAAGTTGAATTAAAGAAGTTGACATTAAAAGACTCATGAATCCATGATTTTGGTCGAAAATTAGAAGGAATATGTCGTTAATGTTAGGTTAATGTAGCCATTTATGCAACAATAACATTACTTTAGTACGTTTATGAGTATGAAGTTTTATTTTCATTTGAATATGATTAAATATAGTTTTCTTTTCTTGGCACTAATTGGCGCATCTGCGAGCTCTTCTGGACAGTTGGACACCGTAAGGTTGACCAATCCTAGTTTTGAAGATAATCCGAAACGAGGTGGAGAGTCCATTACCGGTATATCAGGATGGTTTGATTGTGGTAAAATAAATTTTCCACTAGAATCTCCTCCTGATATTCACCCTAATGGATTCTGGGAAAACAATCTACCAGCATCAGATAAAAAAACTTATCTCGGAATGGTCGTAAGAGATAATGGAACATATGAATCTGTTTCTCAAAGACTAAATTCAGAATTAATCGGAGGAAAATGTTACAAGTTCTCCATCAATCTGGCAAGAGCGGGAAGGTACATTAGCGCTACAAGAAGTGATGGCAAAGAAGCAAATTATAACACGCCTGTGGTATTGAGAATTTACGGTGGTTCAGGATATTGTAATGAAAGAGAGCTTTTAGCTGAATCCGATCCTGTATCTAACGATAGTTGGCAAATAAATACTTTCGAATTTAGACCTAAGTCTAATATTAGATCAATTACATTTCAAGCTTTTTACAAAACACCTGTGCTAATGCCTTACAATGGTAACATATTAGTTGACGGTGGATCAGAAATAGTTCGTATTGCTTGTCCTGGTGAACCACCTTTGTATGCAGACAATAATTCTAAACTGCCTCCACACAAACGTAAAAAGCAGCCTAATTCCAAAGAATCCAAAAAAGTTGATACTGTCGTAGCGGATAATGCTAAAAAGTCTTTCAAACCTAGGATACTCCAAGAATTAAATTCAACTAGTCTTAAAACTGGGCAAATCATTGAGATAAAAAAATTGGAGTTTAAAGCAGATGCATCCGATATAGATAAAAATTCTCATGAAGTGTTAGACGAATTATATGGATTCTTAAACACAAATCCAAGTGTGATGATAGAAATAGGCGGTCATACAAATAGTACCCCAACAGATGACTATTGCGATCGACTTAGCACAGCAAGAGCAAAAGCAGTTGCGGAGTATCTTGTAAATAAAGGTGTGGAACCTAATAAAGTACAGTTCAAAGGTTATGGCAAGAAAAAGCCAATTGCAGACAATCGTACATCATCGGGAAGACAGAAAAATCAAAGGGTAGAAATAAAGATTCTTAGCCTTAATTCTTAAGCTATTATCAGACTTTTATTTGTAAATCCCAGATTGCTTACATTTTACGCTCAGTAAGATCTTTTACAGCATCACCAGAATTGATAAAGTTAAATTTAAACCCAGTAGATGGTAGTCTCTCGGAGATTACTCTATTGGAATTAAGTATGACATTTGCCATCTCTCCAAATGCAATTCTTAACGCAAATGTAGGAGCCGGTAATAACAATCCGAATATATTCAGTTTTTCTTTTATCGTTGTCATCATCCCTTTGTTTGTCACCTCGTCTGGTGCAACAGCATTATAAATTCCCGAATAAGATTCAGACTCCATAGATGATAATATCAGTCTCACTAAATCTTCTATGTGAATCCAAGGATAATATTGATCGCCTGATCCAAAGTAGTTTAATATACCAAGGTTTTTCGTCATTAACATTTTAGGTAGCGCGCCTCCAAGTGTGCTGAGCACTATGCCTATTCTTAATATCACTTTTCTTTCACACAGTTTAGCAGCGTCATTAGCAGATTTTTCCCATGCTACACAGCACTCAGACATAAATTCACTACCTGCAGGTGATGATTCTGTGAGTCTCTCATCGCCCCTATGACCATAAAACCCGACAGCAGACGCTGAAAGATATACCTTTGGTTTTTTATCAAGTGCAAAAATAAATGACTGCAATGTTTTGGCACTATTGACCCTACTCATTACTAGCTCATTTTTTCTTTTTTCTGTCCATCTTTGATCAGCGATACCTGCACCAGCCAAATTAATGATATAATTAGGCTCTTGACACTTTTCAATCGTTCCATCAGATGGTGACCAAGTAACATATTTTATGTTTTCTATGTGACTCTTTTTTGTTGTTCTAGTAAGTAATATGATATTATACTTTGATGAATCGATTGCTTTTACCAGCGCATTACCTACCAAACCTGTTCCACCTGCAATGAGTATGGTTTCTTTATCTTTGATTATCATATTTCTTAATTATTTTTATTTCTATTCTACAATAGTGCAATTGGATGGGCTAGAAGCTAAAGTTCTTGATTAAATATAAAAATTAAATCCCGCTTCTGTCTCATTTCCAAATAAAATCTAAGACTTATCTAATAAATATTTTTGCTGAACAACAAAAACATACTTGTGTTGCACTTTTTTATCAAGTAATTTATGTTATATTTTTAACTAGAAGTATAATAAGCATACTATTGTCTAAAATTATTTATAATTTTGTAATTATAAAACAGTTGTCGGTTATGAGTAGGATCCCTTTTGCACTTATTTACGTACTTTTTATCGGTCTGCTTGCATGTAAGAATGAGCGAAAACTTGAAGACGCAACTATTAATATCAGATTAAAGAAAGATCCTGAAAGAATAAATCCTCTATTATTCCCTAATCCTACTGCCCGCGAAGTATATCAATATTTGCATTTGCCACTAGCAGATTTTGATCCAACAACCTTGGAGTTGAGCCCAATACTTATCAAATCCATTCCTAAGCCCATTGCAATTGATACAGGAATGTACAAAGGTGGCCTTTCATTTAATATTGAACTTTTAGATGATGCAAAATGGGATAATGGCAGCCCAATCACAGCAGAAGATTACGTTTTTACTATTAAAGCCATAAATCTCCCTCTTACGAATGCTGCAAAATACAGAGACTTGACTCAAAATATTACGGATATTGCCATTGATAAAAGCAATCCAAAAAAGTTTACTGTCATTTTTGCGAAAGATTATATGCTAGCACTCGAAACAGCAATTAATATAGAAATTTATCCTAAATATTATTATGACCCCAACAATGCACTTGATGCTTACAAGGTTACTGATTTTGTAGAAGACAATAAAACCATTTTGGAAGCGGATAGTACATTGTCTAAATTTGCAGCTGCATTTAATGGGAATGACTTCTCGCGTGATAAGTTAAGTGGTAGCGGACCATATGCGATCCAGAGTTGGGTAGCCGACCAAAGTGTCATCTTAGTTAAAAAAGAAAATTATTGGGCACAAGATTTGGATGTTCCTTTATTGGCTCAAGGCCCAGATAAAATGGTTTTTCACATTATACCAGATGAACTAAGTGCTGTTACACAACTGAAGGCTGGGACGATTGATCTCATTAATGAAATATCAGCAGAAAACTATCAAGAATTGAGCAAAGATCCATCATTGATCGATAAGTTTAGCTTTTACCATCCAGCTTTGATGAAACATTATCTAATCAACATGAATAATGGCAATCCCAAACTTGCAGACAAAAACGTGAGAAAAGCAATAACTCACCTAGTAGAAGTCGATAACGTAATCGCCAATATAGAAAAAGGCATGGCTGTAAGAGTCGTAGGTCCTATCCATCCTGTCAAAAAAACACACAATAAGTCCTTAACTCCAATTGCTTTTGATATTTCTGCGGCAGAAAAATTACTCTCTGAAGCAGGTTGGAAAGACAGCAATAGCAATGGAACTATTGATAAAAAAATAGAAGGTAAAACGATAGAATTAGAACTCGAAATTCTAATATCTGGACAAGAACTTGGCAAACAACTGGCTTTAATCCTCCAACAAAACGCGGCTAAAGTCGGAATAAAAATAAATATCACGCAAAAGGAATTCAAACAGATACGTGCCGAAAATCTGAAAACGAGAAATTATGACTTGGTACCTACCGTTATTTCTCAAGATGTGCAAGCATGGGATGATCTGAAGAATGATTGGCACTCAAGCAATGATACGCCTGATGGTTCTAATTACACTTCATACAGAAACACTGAAGTGGACGCATTGCTTGATAAAATATTGGCTACTAAAGATGATAGTGAACGCATAAAACTCTATCAAGATATCCAAGAAAAAATTTATACTGACCAACCTGCCATCTTCCTTTATGCGCCCGAAGAAAAAATTGTGGTAAGTAAAAAGTGGAATTCATCTTCCACCGTAAAACGACCTGGATATATGGCAAATACATTCCAACTAAGCAAAAATACAGTAAGTTCACAAAACTAAAATATTTACCATTTATAAAATGATATGTTGTTTTATGTCGTCAAAAAAGTATTGCTAATAATCCCTACTGTCATTTTGGTGATGGTATTAGCATTTTTTTTGAGTAAATTGACGCCTGGCGATGCTGCTGAATCTTTGATGACCATACAAGGTGTACTGCCTCAAAGTAGTAACTCAACACATGTTTACGAAACTAATTACAAACAGCTACACTTAGATAAGCCAAATTTTTATTTAAGTGTGCAACCTGATTTTTTTCCAGAAAATATCAATTCAATTATTACACCATCTAAAAGAAAAGAAGTAAAAACATTTTTATACCAAAAATACAATTTTGAACAAATAACTCAATATCAAAACGATAGAGACCACTATATAAAAAGTATTCCTGAAATGCTACAAGACACATTGATTTCGAATAATGTAAAAAACAAAATTGAAGCTAGTAGAAAGCTTCTTTTTACCACTTCTATTGATGATATTCAAGATATATTAAAAAGTATATCGGATGTTGCTGCAATTGTTTCAAATAATTCATTTCTTTCCTTAAAGGCTTCTTTTGAAGAGCTAAAAAGTCATAAAAAAACGAGTTACTTTCCCAATATTGTCTTTCATGGTAGCAATAATCAGTTTCACCTTTGGGCATCAGGATTATTTACTGGAAATATGGGCGTTTCTATCAAAGATGGCAGGAATGTAGCAGACAAAATCGGTCCAGCTATAAAATGGACTTTGTTATTGCTCATTCTAAATCTGATATTCACCATATTAATTGCAATACCTACAGGCGTGTACAGTGGATATAAAATAGATAGTTTTTTTGATGGCTTTAGCAATTTTTTCTGGTTGATGTTGTATTCTATGCCTGTTTTTTGGCTTGCATCGATGCTGATAATTTACTTCACTTCTGACACATATGGGACTTGGCTCAATATTTTTCCTCCGCCTGGAAGTTGGGTGATGACAGAAGACATGGGACTTATGGAGATGGTTGGACGATTTTCTGGACAGTTAGTACTACCTATCATTTGTCTTGTTGCCAACGATATAGCTTATTTAAGTAGATTGACTAGAAATAATATCATTTTTCAACAAATGAAAGGTTTTGTTACTATGGCTAAGGCAAAAGGTCTGGATGATCGCAAAATACTAACAAGACATGTACTACCGAATGCATTGATACCGATAATTACAATCATAGCCGGTAGTATTCCTGTAGGACTTTCAGGTTCATTAATTATCGAAGTAATTTTCAATATTCCAGGTATGGGCAGACTGATGTTCGACAGCATATACAGTTCTGATTGGAATGTTGTATTTGGTATTTTGATTATTATCAGTATTTTCACAATCATATTTTTGTTACTCGCGGACTTGCTTTATGGATGGTTAAACCCCAAAATAAAGCTAGCATAATGAGTAATAAAAATACATCGATGGCTTATAAGATCGCTAAATACGTCCTCTTAATATTTTTATTAGTAGCCATACTTTCACCAATTTTAGTCGGTGATAGGCCTTTGATTTGTAAATCAGAAAGGGGATTTAGTTTTCCATTTGTTTCAGAGATTCATTTAAAAGACCATACCAATAAAACTAGTTGGTGTATCCTACCTCTCATACCTTATGGACCGAGCACAATGGACGCTGCTGCCCAACAAGGTGTAAAACCTTTTTATTGTCCTGAAGGGAAATCTACAAAATTTACACATTGGTTAGGCACAGATAGATTGGGAAGAGATGTACTAGCTGGCATTTTGTACGGAACTGCTACGGCATTTAAAATTGGTTTTTTCTCGGTCTTTTTATCATTTTTGATAGGCGTCACTTTAGGGATGTCAGCAGCGTATTTTGGCGATAACCTATGGCGCCTTAATCTAATGCAATGGATATTTGGATGTTTGGTTTTGCTAATATCTATCTATTATCTATGGTATGAGTATTTGATATTTAGTGTGAATGTATTTCATTTTATTATTTATTTTTTAATAATTTTGGCAGGGATTTTTGTCATCAATAGATATCTTTTTAATCGTGCAAATGCCAAAAGATTTGCTATTCCATTAGATACCTTAGTCATGAAACTGATCGAAATCAGAAAGTCAATCCCAGGATTATTTCTCATCTTGTCTTTGATTGTACTCTTTCCTAAGCCTTCAATATGGAATATTGTGATTGTAATATCATTAATGATGTGGACTGATTTTGCACGATTTGCTCGAGCTGAAACTTTGGCAATAAAAGGAGAGACATATATACAGAGTGCGAGAGTGCTAGGCTATGACAGCCTTAGGATACTGTTTATCCACATACTACCGAATATATTGCCGACTTTGTTAGTAGTCATTTGTTTTAACATAAGTAGTGCCATTATTCTTGAGTCTTCGCTTTCGTTTTTGGGTATAGGATTGCCTTTAGAAGAAATATCATGGGGTAAACTGCTAGCTGAAGGTCGTAATATGAAACTTTGGTGGTTGGTAGTCTTTCCTGGTTTTGCTATTTTTGTAGTTGTATTATGTTTGAATATTTTGGCTACACATTTTCAGAATATTGGTCCTAAAAATAATTTATAATAAAAAAACGCTATTTGTGAAATTGCCTAAACTAGAAACAAAACGTATTATATTGTTGGTGCTCTCACTAATATTTTTGGCATTTCTGATCATGCCATTACCAAATATCAAACCTAGTTATAGCAAAGTCTTATATAGTAAGGAAGGTATATTGTTGTCAGCGACTATATCTCCTGAGCAACAATGGTGTTTCCCGATGGATGAAGAAATACCCAAAAAACTGACTGATTGCATCGTCACTTATGAAGATGAATATTTTTCTTACCATCCCGGTATAAACCCAGTAGCTATCGCAAAAGCAATGATAGAAAATATCAAAGCTGGAAAGACCATTCGTGGTGCAAGTACCATTCCAATGCAAGTGATGAGAATGAAAAACAAACATGCACATCGCAACTGGTACAACAAAATAAAAGAAACAATAGGAGCTATTAAATATAGTTTGACACACAGAGATAAAACCATCCTGAGAGAATGGTGCGAGATTGCTCCTTTTGGTGGGAATACCATCGGTATAAAAGCTGCTTCTCTAAGGTATTTTGGTAGGTCTGTAGATAAATTGTCTTGGTCAGAATATGCACTTCTGGCCGTCATGCCTAATGGTCCATCATCTGCCAATCTTACAAAAAACAGACACATCCTTCAACAAAAACGTGACTTTTTGCTTAGAAAACTTCATAAAAATGGTCATTTTGATGCTTCGGAATTAGAATTATATCTTGGCGAAGAATTGCCTATAGAAACTAAAGCAATTCCACAAAATGCTTACCATGCATTACTGTTTTTGGCAAAAAAACATCCTCATCAGTCTGTCTTTAGATCTACCATACCTCATGATATTCAGATCAGACTAGAAGAATTATTAGGCAGAGAATCTTCTTTTCTCAAACTTGATGACATTAGAAATATAGCTGCCGTCGTCATAGATATAAAGACCAACCAAATGATAGCATACCAAGGCAATGTTTTGGCATCAAATGGCAAATTTTCCTACGTCGATGTAGCTCAAGCGCCAAGAAGTTATGGTAGTCTCCTCAAACCACTCCTGTACGCTCATACTCTAGAAACTGCACAATTACTACCTAATGAATTCGTAGCAGATATTCCCACTTCCATTGGAGACTTTCAGCCTGAAAATTTCGATAAAAAATATCGTGGCGCAGTCCCCTTTGAAGAAATGCTCATCCAATCTCTCAATGTGCCATCGGTCAGGGTGCTCAACACAGTAGGAATGCAAAGCTTTTATGACTTGGTCAAACAACTCGATATCGCTTATCTCAATAAAGGCGCTGATCACTATGGTCTTAGTATCATCTTGGGTGGAGGCGAATCTACTCTGTGGGACCTTGGTAGAATATACAAGGGTTTGGCACAAAATTATCGTGGCGAACTCGACCCATTCAGACCTACCCAATGCCTTATAGATGAAGAGAATATAGAAAGTAAAAGTAAGTTTAGTTTTTCCGCAGGTACTATGGATCATCTAGTCAAAGCAATGTCAGACCTCACTCGTCCCCGCGAAGAAAAGTCATGGCAAATGTACGGCACAGACTACAAAATAGCTTGGAAAACAGGGACGAGTTATGGACACAAAGATGCTTGGGCCATAGGTTTTAATGGTAAATATATGGTTGCCATATGGGCGGGGAATGAAGGTGGTGAAGGTAGGTTTGATCTCACAGGCATTACTAAAGCCGCACCTGTAATGTTTAAAGTCTTTAATCTACTTCCTGAAAATCAATGGTTTGAAACGCCACCACAATATGCTAAAAAAGAAATCATCACCGTTTGTAAAGAATCAGGAAAAATTGCTGGCTCACTTTGCAAAAAAACACATAAGATAACTACCGACCGCACATCCTACAAATACCAGCCATGCCAATATCACCAAGAAATAATGGTTAATCAAGATGGTCTCATTGTCTCAGAAAATTGCAAAACTACGACCATCATAAAAGACACAATCTTCGTCTTACCATCCTACATGGAATACTATTACAAAAATGCCAACATGAACTACAAAGGACTGCCAGCCCAAGATCCATCTTGCCCTTCAGCATCATCTGCATGCAAGATCATTTATCCATATGATGGACTAAAAATATTTCTTCCTAAAGAAAGTTCAGACAAACAAAACGACCTAATCGCCAAAGCATATCACCGTGAAAAAGGCGCAAAACTTTATTGGTTTCTTGACGAAGATTATAAAACCGAAACCACAATATCACCTCACGATTGCCTATTAAAAATTAGTATTGGCAAACATACATTAACCATCACCGACCAATGGGGCAACAAAGACAAAATATCTTTTGAGATTTTGAATAATGAATAATTTGAAATCAATTTCAAACTTATTGTCTGAATTAAATTATGTCACTTTGATAATAAAATTTTGCCCCTAATACAATAAAGGGTAAAAGTTAGAAACAGCTCACTGTAAGAAAGATAGACCGAATTTTTAGCTTCTTGGAACCCTTAATAGCATTTAAATTTTGTACATAAAAAAAATTCAAAACCTTCATTTATATCAATTAAAAAAAATTACCTTTATAGCAAGTTATATGAGTGAAAATCCAATGTTTGGCCAAGTTTACTACTTGAATTAAATATTGGCATTTTCTGGTAAAAACTACCAAATTCAATAACCTGTCCTAAAAAAACTTCACACATTTTTATAAAATATGAATGTCAAAATTAATCAGAACATCAGCAAATAAAAAGTATAAAGTCATAAAACCAAATCTGCACTTTATAAAAATCTCCCATTCTTTCCGTAATTTCGCACTTCAAAAAATTGAATGTCATGAAACGCAAAATAATACCAGGGCAAATACCTACTAAAGACCTTCACCAATACATCATTGGAGCCGTTGCGCCTAGGCCTATAGCTTTTGTAAGTACGCTCGACGAAAATGGCATCCAAAACTTAGCACCGTATAGTTTTTTTAACGCATTCTCATCCAATCCGCCTATCGTAGTCTTCTCTTCAAATAGACGTGTCTCTGACAATACCACCAAAGATACACTCCACAATGTAAGAGTCAGCAAGGAGTGTGTGGTCAATGTCGTTCCCTACTCCATCGTACGTCAGATGTCATTAGCATCCGTAGAGTTTCCTTCAGAAGTAAGTGAATTTGGCAAAGTAGGACTCACGCCTGAGCCATCAGAAACCGTGTCGGCACCAAGAGTATTAGAGTCTCCTATCAATATGGAATGTAAAGTCAAAGACATTATCGAACTAGGCGAACATGGTGGCGCTGGACATCTCATCATATGCGAAGTTACAATGATAGCAGTCTCTGAGTCTGTAATTAATGGCGATCGACTAGATCCACACAAACTAGATTTGATGGGACGTATGGGACGCAATTATTATGTCCGTGCAAGTGGTGATGCTGTAATGGAAATATACCAATCTGTGACAGAGATTCCACTTGGATTCGACGGTTTGCCACAGACTATCAGAGAAAGTAATATCCTTACGGGAAATGAAATTGCAGCTTTGGCTTCTTTGACAAAAATACCAGAGCTTTCGGAAACAGAACTATCTATAAATGATATGAATGATATATCCGAAAACGAAAAACATAAAATGGCATCAAATCTAATTACAGAAGGAAAGATTAAAGATGCTTTGTATATCTTGACAAATTAAAAAATAAAATAGCTAACTTATGCCATTCAAGTAAAAAGATGAAGTAATTTAAATCTATTCATCTAAAAAGAAAGGCTCAGTCAATTTTTGAAGTAAAATTAAAACACAAAACTAATGAGTAAAAAGTATTTATTATTAGCCATCCTTATGACATTGTCCATTTTTGTACAAGCACAATCCAAGAGGAAGAAATCAAAACAAAAAGCAACTTATGCGGTTGGAATTTCAGGTGGATATTTCTCCCATGGAAAAATGTTTGAAAATTCAGAAAATGATTTCAAGGGTTTAAGTACATTTGAAGTCGAAATAGAAAAATTCTTTAAGGCTCGAAAGTCAGGATTAAGTATCACTTATTTGACACGAAAATCAGAATATCAACCATCCATATTTATTGTGGATGAGTCTAAATCTGCACTTATGTTAAATTACAATCTGATGTACAATATTGTAAAAAGCGAAAATAAAACAGGATTATATCTGGGCGGTTTTGTTGGTGCTTTATTTGATCGTGGAAAACAATTGTCTAGAGCTAATTTTTCTTTTCCATTTTACACGACAAATTTAGCTTTATGGACAGGACCAAAAGCAGCATATTTGTATCAAATTAACTCCAAAATAGCATTTTCATTAGGAGCAAAATTGGGTTTGTTGGAATTTGGAAGACAAACTCGAAAAAGAGATGACCCAAGTATACCAGAAAGGGCTCAATCAAACAGCGAAACCTATTTTAGTTTTGCACAAAGAACTAATCTGAATCTTGGCATTCACATAACACTATAATTAAAAAATATTGGTTTTTATACCCAATTTTGCTTATTATTGCACTATATTTGATTATTGTAAAATCAAGATAAAAATAAGTAAATGAAAATCAAGTTTTGTGGCGCGGCACAGTTTGTGACAGGAAGTTCTCACCTTATAGAATTGGAAGATGGATACAAAATCCTACTTGATTGTGGTCTATTCCAAGGCAAAGGTCCTCACATATGGGACTGGAATAATCAGTGGCATTTCAAACCATCTGAGATAGATTGTCTTGTGTTATCTCATGCCCATATAGACCATTGTGGGCGTATCCCTAAACTTGTGAAAGATGGATATTCAGGACCAATCCACTCGACTCATGCTACTAGAAGTTTATGTGCAGTAATGCTCCTGGATAGTGCCAAAATACAAGAAATAGACGTCCAATGGCACAATCAAAAAGTGCTACGCAAACGCAAAAAAGAAAATAGTGTAGTCCGCGAACCGCTATATTCAAGTGATGATGTAGGACCAGCGATGGTAAAATTTGAAGGTCACCCATATGATGTTTGGGAGCAAATCCATCCAAATGTTCAGGTATTATATCGTGATGCAGGTCACATATTAGGGAGTGCATCCGTGACTCTGAAAATCAATGAAAATGGTAAAGAAACTGTCATAGGGTTTACGGGTGATATAGGCAGACCAGATAGGCCTATCTTGCGCGACCCACAACCAATGCCAGAGGTAGATTACCTCATTTGTGAGTCCACTTATGGTGATAGGGTTCACGAGTCTGGTCCCGAACAATCGGCCCAATTCTTAGAAGTCATCAAGCATACCTGTGTAGAAAAACGTGGCAAACTCATCATTCCAGCATTCAGCCTAGGGCGTACACAAGAGATCGTCTATATGCTCGATAAGATGGAAACGGCTGGCCTATTACCACATATCAAGATCTATGTAGATAGTCCACTTGCGGTCAATGTCACACACATTTTTGGGCTACATCCAGAGTGTTTTGACAATGAAATAAATGAATATATGCTCACCGATGAAAATCCATTCGGCTTCAATAATCTATTTTACATCAAAGAAGTAGAGGCATCTAAGTCACTCAATGCTAGCCAAGAACCATGTATCATCATATCTGCATCAGGGATGATGAATGCAGGTCGTGTGAAACATCACTTATTCAACAATATAGAAAATCCTAAAAACACCTTCCTCATGGTAGGTTACTGTTCGCCAGAAACGCCAGGCGGTATATTGCGTTCAGGTGCAGAGACCATTAGAATTTTTGATGAAGACAAAGTAGTGCGAGCAGATATAAAAATAATGGACTCTTTCTCTGCCCATGGTGACAAAAATGAAATGTACGATTTTATAAAAAATCAAAAAGGACACGTCAAAAAAATATTTTTAGTCCATGGTGAATTGGATACGCAGACCAACTTCAAGCACTTCTTGATAGATAAAGGTATGGGTATGATAGAAATACCAAAACCAGGAGAAGAAGTAACATTGTAAGTTAAGACGATTATCCGTTTATATAAGGAGAATATTAAGAGTGGCCCTTTAAATACTGGATTTCTCTAATTCTGCCTTTAGGAAATCAATCACATTGATCTCTGAAGCATCGACATTATTTAACTGTGCCAAGTACCAACTCACCCAATCACCTAAGTGCGTGAGATACATTGTTTTTTCGGTGAGTGACTGACCTTTGGAATAAATTTCGATCACCGTAGGTGCTAACTGACTGATGATTTGTTTGGTAATATCTATTCTGATTTGGTTTCTTTTCAGATCATCTCTATTTCTTAAAAAGATAACCG
>DAOLFJ010000408.1:0-3641 GCA_035326365.1 Saprospiraceae bacterium
AATATATATTAAAATACTTAATATTTCTTTGTCCTTTGACAAAACATATTTATTTTTGACACATATAAAGTTTTTTAAATGTGTCCGTTTAAGAGAAGATGCCATTTAATTAACATATCAACAAGCAAATAAATGAGTAAAATGATTGAACCAATATTACAGGAGAATCCTGGACGATTTGTGCTATTCCCAATAGAACACGATGATATTTGGAGCTTTTACAAAAAGTGTGAAGCTAGTTTCTGGACAGCTGAAGAGATTGATCTTCATCAAGATGTTACGGACTGGGAGACTAAGCTCACTGAAGATGAAAAACACTTTATCAAACATGTACTTGCATTTTTTGCAGCAAGTGACGGAATCGTCAATGAAAATTTGGCTGAAAATATGGTTAGAGAAGTTCAGTATACAGAGGCAAAATTCTTTTATGGTTTCCAAATCATGATGGAAAATATCCACTCTGAAACTTATTCTCTACTTATTGATACATATATAAAGGACAATACAGACAAGGATTTCTTATTAAATGCCATAGATAATCTTTCATGTGTGAAGAAAAAAGCAGATTGGGCACTTAAGTGGATATCAAATGGCAGTTTTGCAGAGCGATTGATTGCATTTGCAGCAGTAGAAGGTATTTTCTTTTCAGGTTCTTTCTGTTCTATATTCTGGTTGAAAAAAAGAGGTTTGATGCCTGGCCTTACCTTCTCCAATGAGTTGATCAGCCGTGATGAAGGTATGCACTGTGATTTTGCTTGTTTATTATATAACAACCATATTGAACATAAATTACCAAAAGAAACCATCAGAACTATTATTGCTGATGCTGTAGAAATCGAAAAAGAATTTGTCACAGATGCAATTCCTGTAGCTTTAATAGGCATGAATGCCGAATTGATGTGTCAGTATATAGAATATGTTGCGGATAGATTATTGTCTTCATTGGGCAATGACAAAATATATAATGTTGAGAATCCATTCCCATGGATGGATATGATCTCTTTACAGGGTAAGACCAATTTCTTTGAGAAAAGAGTAGGGGATTACCAAAAAGCAGGGGTATTGGCTGAGAAAGATAATCAGGTCTTTACACTGGAAGCCGACTTTTAGAAGGTATTTTAACCAATTTTTACACACCATCCCGAGATCCGTATTTTTTATCAACATTTACCAAAAATTTAAGTGCTATGCAAGTTATTAAAAGAAGTAACAAGAGGGAACCCGTCAGTTTTGACAAAGTAACAGCAAGGATCAACAAGCTTTGTTACGGGTTGAATTCTAAATTTGTCGATCCAATAGAAATATCAAAAAAAGTTGTTCAAGGTTTGTATGATGGTGTGCGTACAACGGATCTTGACAATTTGGCAGCAGAGACTTCGGCTACTATGGCTGCTAGGCACCCTGACTATGCGATATTAGCAGCCAGAATTGCCGTATCAAATCTCCATAAAAATACCGAAAAGTCATTTTCAGTAACTATGGAACGATTGTTTAAATACATCGACCCTAAGACCAATATGTCGGCAGGATTGATCGGGGAAGAAACCATCCAAGTTATTAGGGAACATGCTGATTTGTTAGATTCAGCTATCATATACGATAGAGATTACAGCTTTGACTATTTTGGGTTTAAGACGTTAGAAAAGTCTTATTTACTTAGAATGGATGGCGAAGTTGTAGAAAGACCTCAGCACATGTTGATGAGAGCTGCTGTTGGTATTCATGGTAAGGATGTAGAAGCAGCTATAGAAACCTATACACTCATGTCTGAGAAATGGTTTATACACGCTACGCCGACATTATTTAATGCGGGTACTCCGAAACCACAATTGTCTTCATGCTTTTTGTTAAGTATGACGGATGATAGTATCCCTGGTATCTTCGAGACACTATCTAGATGTGCTAAGATTTCTCAATCTGCTGGTGGCATAGGTATTTCTGTGCACAATGTAAGGGCAAAAGGATCATATATCAAAGGTACAGGAGGAACATCTAATGGTATCATTCCTATGCTAAAAGTATTTAACGATACAGCAAGATATGTGGATCAAGGTGGAGGAAAACGTAAAGGTGCTTTTGCTGTTTACTTAGAACCATGGCATGCTGATATTTTTGATTTCCTAGATTTGAAGAAGAATCATGGTAAGGAAGAAAACAGAGCTAGAGATTTGTTTTACGCCATGTGGGTGCCAGATTTATTTATGGAAAGGGTAAAAGACAATGGGAAATGGTCATTATTCTGTCCAAATGAAGCACCAGGTCTTCACGAGTGTTATGGTGGCGAGTTCGAAGCCCTTTACCACAAATATGAAACAGAAGGTAGAGCAAGAAAAACCATTAGTGCACAAGATTTATGGTTTGCAATCCTAGAATCACAGATAGAAACGGGAACGCCATATATCCTATATAAAGATGCTTGTAATAATAAATCGAACCAGAAAAATCTAGGAACGATAAAATCGAGCAACTTATGTACAGAAATCATCGAATACACTGCACCTGATGAAGTAGCTGTATGTAACTTGGCATCTATATCATTATCAAAGTTTGTCATTGAAGATAAAAAGACCTTTGATTTCCAGAAGTTGCATGATATCACAAAGGTAATCACGCGTAACCTTAACAAAATCATAGATATCAATTATTACCCTATACCTGAAGCTCAAAACTCGAATTTCAGACATAGACCTATTGGTATTGGTGTGCAAGGGCTAGCAGATGCATTTATCTTGATGAGAATGCCATTCGATAGCGATGAAGCTAAAAAGTTGAATGCGGATATTTTCGAAACCATTTACAATGCGGCATTAGAAGAATCTTGTACTTTAGCTCAGAGAGATGGTTCATACACGACTTTTGCAGGATCACCAGCTAGTAAAGGTATACTTCAGTTTGACATGTGGGGAATTGATCCTGGCCAAGGTAGATATGACTGGAATAGATTGAAGGAAGATATCAAGAACAAAGGACTGAGAAATAGTTTGTTGTTGGCACCAATGCCTACGGCTTCTACATCTCAAATATTGGGTAACAATGAGTGCTTCGAGCCTTACACATCCAATATCTACACAAGACGTACATTATCAGGGGAATACATCATTGTCAATAAACACTTACTTAAAGACCTAACTAGATTAGGACTTTGGAATGATGAGTTGAAACAAAAACTAATGGCTGCCAATGGTTCTGTTGCAAATATCCCTGAGATACCAAATGAATTAAAGGCACTATACAAAACAGTGTATGAGATCAGTCAGAAAGTCATCATAGACCAAGCAGCTGATAGAGGTGCATTCATATGTCAGTCTCAGAGTTTGAACTTATTTGTAGAGAATCCTAACTTTGGCAAGTTGAGTTCTATGCATTTCTATGGATGGCAGAAAGGATTAAAAACAGGTATGTACTACCTACGAAGCAAGGCAGCGGTAGATCCGATCAAATTTACCCTTGATGAACAACACCAAAGAATTCAGGGGAATGCTACAGAAGTAGTACCTGAGATGGAAGTGATGGATTTGGCAGAAGGGGCAGTTTGTACCATGGAAGAAGGATGCTTGATGTGTGGTAGTTAAACATAAATATTATCATTAGATATAAGAAGAGTCGCTCAGTATTAATTGAGCGGCTCTTTTTTTTTGTTA
>DAOLFJ010000409.1:0-3618 GCA_035326365.1 Saprospiraceae bacterium
AATCATGTTGACCAATCCTTCAGGAACGACAGATATTAATATATGTGTCAGTAGTGACCAACCGTTTTCTTTAAATCAATGGCCTGAAAACGAGACAGTTACGTTTCAGATTGATAGTTTAGTGGTAGAAAGTAATAAAACTTGCGTCTTTTCATTAAATACCAATTTCGATTTTGAAACACTGCCACCTCTTGAATTCGATATTAATCCAGTATTATGTGATAAGGATACTTTTTCAATTGGTGGAGAAATATTTACTCAATCCAGATCTACAGGTAGTGTGAAGGTGTTTTCTAATGATGATATTAGCTGTGATACTATATATAAGGTCAATGTCTCTTTTTATCCGCCAGCTATGGGTACTTTTGAAGCAACTTATTGTGATGAAACTAAGATAAAGGATATAGGTGGTACAATATTTAGTATAAATTATCCAGAAGGGCCTGCAATTCTTGAAAATGAATCTGTAAACGGTTGTGATAGTTTGGTCATAGTTAAACTCAATTTCACAAGTTTTGAAGCTTATGATACTTTAACTTATGGTTGTGATATTGAAGATATAAAATTTACCATTGAATCAGCGTCTCACTTAGGACCTTATGATATTTCTGTAAATGGAACTATACAAGCTCCTGTATTGAGTTTGCCATATACAACATCGCTTTTGCCAGGCATCAATACCATTATAGTTGCAAATATGGAAGGATGTGAAGAGACCATAAATTTGTTGGTAGAAGATGTTACCATTCCAGAAGTCATTTTAAGTCAACAAGCAAATCTAGATGGGACTAGCCAGTTGATAGTAGTAGCTTCTAATTCCATTTATGATTTAAATTGGTCTCCGGCTAGTACACTAAGTTGTAGTGATTGCACAGACCCATTAGCCTTACCGTTAGTTACCACAACATATACATTATCTTATTTATATGGGGATGATTGTAATGATAGTAAACAAATAACAGTAGAAGTTAAAGAGATTGTAACTGATTTACCTAATATTTTTAGCCCCAATGGCGATGGGTCTAATGATGTTTTCAAAATCTTATTAAGTCCAGAAATGAAGCAAATAACACAGTTTTCAATTTATGACAGATGGGGCTCCAAAGTTTTTAGCCAATCTAATATTATTGATGATGCAAATAATAATGGATGGGATGGAAGCTATAATGGTAATTTTGTTTCTCCTGGAGTTTATGTATATTTTTATGAAATCGAGTATTTCAGCGGAAAGGTTGAGACGTTTAGTAATACATTAACTTTAATTAAGTAGTCAAATTTTAAATAAAAAATTGGTTGAAAGTACTTAATACTTTTCTTTTAATAATATGCCAATTTCAATTTTAGATGTTATTTTACAAAAGAAATATTCGAAATTTTATAGATTTAACTTAAAGATCATGTTTTATTGACTTTTGATCACGGTAAGAAGTAGAATATGGTGTTCTGATGTAGTGTTGATGTAGTTATATTTTCTTTTGTCCATTGATTTTAAAGTTACATTTGCATGTTTTTAATATATGAGATTTATCAATATGTTTTGATTTACTCAAAGTTAGTTTTTGTTTAAGGTCATTTGTCTCAATTTTTAGATTACTACACTTAATTCAAAATTTAAGTGTATTGTAAGTCACATTTTTTTAGTGTTATCATCTTACATCATTTGTATTTTGGGTTATAAATTTTCAATAACCGGAATTTCATTAAATGAGTAATTGTTTTACATTTTTTCAAAATCATTTTTTTTCAAATGCATTTAAAGTTTTACTAGTGGTTACATTGGTGAACTTGAATAGTATTTTTGAAGATTTTATTTCAAAATGTAAGAGAGTACTCGAGTTATCATTTTTTAATAACCAACTATATTCAATCTCATGAGAGTAGATGAACCTAACGTGAATTGCGATCAATTTACTTCTTACCAATCACCATCCTGTAAATTAATACAGCGATTTAAGAGTGGTCAAGATTTTAGAATTAAGATCCCTATTTTTTTCTATTTTATTCTTTTTAGTTTTACTTCAGTAAATAATATTTATGCGCAACCGGCTACACCAGCTGGATTTGTGGCAAATCCTAGCCCCAATGCAGGTCAAGTCTTTTTGGCTTGCGGACCTAATCAGGTCGGGATGAATGATATTGTTTATCGACTTTTTTATTCACCAACCGCAACCGCTCCCGTGGATCCCTTGACTGCTACCCAATACGTCTTCGGTACCACAGCAGGTGACGGTAATGGAACTGCTGCTTTTGGGTTCAATATTTCTGGACTTATTCCTGGTACACCGTACACTTTTTGGTTGTATCAGTATAATTCAGTCACTATGCAGTATTCTGTGGCTCCAGCAATTGCGATGCAAAATTCAGGGGTTGCTGGCCCTCCAGCGACACCAGCTGGTTTTGTAGCCAATCCTAGTTCAGGTTCTGGTGAAATATTTCTAGCATGCGGACCTAATCAGGTCGGTATGAATGATATAGTATATAGACTTTTTTATTCTGTTACAGCTTCGGCACCGTCTAATCCACAAACAGCTACCCAATATACTTTTGGATCTACTGCAGGTGATGGAAATGGAACAAATGCTTTTGGCTTTAATATTTCAGGGTTGACACCAGGTACTCCTTATACATTTTGGTTGTATCAATACAACACTATGACTATGCAATATTCGGTAACACCAGCCATTGCAAATCAAACTTCTGGTGGTGCTTCTACTCCTGTCACTTCACCATATTGTGCTACCCCTGTTCTACATTTTGGCGGAGATGCAGGTTCAAATATTCTGTTGACCATTAAAAACACTGGCACAAATTCAATGGAAGTAAGGGCTGTATCTGCTAATGCTGATCCAGTTGATCTTTTGATTGTAAATGGTGGTTCTGGAGCAATGATTTCTCCTGCTACTAATCCTTCTGCTGGTGAATACTTAATAACACTTACATGGGCAGGAGCTCCTCCTGCTAATGTAAACTTGAACGTATTATGGAGTAAAGTAAGTTTTGGAGGTAATTGGCAGTTGAGTATGGCAAATGTAGATATTCCATTTGCTGCGACATGTCCAGCCGCTGCTCCTACTTCAGCATATTGTGAGACTCCTGTTTTACATTTTGGTGGAGACCCAGGATCCAATATACTTTTAACAATAAAAAATACTGGTACAAATTCAATGGAAGTAAGGGCTGTATCTGCAAATGCTGATCCAGTTGATCTTTTGATTGTGAATGGCGGTTCTGGAGCGGTAATTTCTACTGCTACCAATCCTTCTGCAGGCGTTTATTTAATAACACTCACATGGGCGGGGGCTCCTCCTGCTAATGTAAATTTAAATGTTTTATGGAGTAAAGTAAGTTTCGGCGGTAATTGGCAGTTGAGTATGGCAAATATAGATGTTCCATTTGCTGCAACTTGTCCTGCTGCTCCGCAACCTACAACGCCAAGTAGTAATCTTCCAAACCCTACATGTTCTGCAGCAGATGTCATAAATATTTATGGTGGAGCTTACCCCACAAATATTGCCACAAACTATAATCCAAATTGGGGACAATCAGGTTTTTGTTGTGTAAATCCAAATTTTGATCCTGGCACTGGTAATGTCGTTATGGCTTACCCAATGTTTAATT
>DAOLFJ010000410.1:0-3586 GCA_035326365.1 Saprospiraceae bacterium
ATGGCATGTATTAAACATTTTCCAGGACATGGAGATACAGATGTGGATTCGCACGAAGATTTACCAATACTCAATCATTCTCGAGAACGCCTAGAAAGTACAGAGTTTTTTCCTTTTAGACGACTTACTGCTTATGGTGCAAGTGCTTTGATGGTAGGACACCTTAATATTCCGGCCTTGGATGACAGGGTAAATAGACCGACTACATTGTCAAAAAATGTGATTAAAAATATCCTGCGTCAGGAGATGGGTTATAATGGATTGATTTTTACGGATGCCATGGACATGAAAGGTATTACAAAATACTATCCTAATGGCGTCGCAGAAGCTGAAGCATTTTTAGCTGGGAATGATGTTATTTTATTACCTGAAGACCTTATAAAAGCCATTGCATCCATTAAACAATATATTTCTGAAGGTAAAATCTCTGACAAAAGATTGGATGAAAGTGTACTTAGAATATTGAGAGCTAAATATAAACTTGGTTTAAATACAACGCCAATCCACAGTTCAGATGAATTATCCAAATATCTGATGCGAAATCAAGCGGTGGCTGTAAAGGAAAAACTTACAGAAGCAGCAATTACATTAGTATCTGATAATGATGAGATTATCCCTATAAAAAATACGAATGATCTACGATTGGCTACCTTAAGTTTTAACAAATCTATCATAACACCTTTTCAAAGTAGGGTCAGTGACTATGCCCAGTCAAAGCATTACCAACTGATGTCCCATCAATTGAAAGACCAATATGTTCAATTATTACAGACGTTATCACAGTTTGATAGGGTAGTAGTCGCTATTCATACATCTGGAAAACAAAGTGCGTACAATAAAGAAGTTTCTCAAGAAATGATAGGGTTTTTGAGAGAGTTAAATAAAAAAAGTAACATCATAGTAGTCCTTTTCGGAAGTCCATATCTATTAAAAAGAATGGGTGATCTGGACAATATTTTATTATGCCATGACAATAATAGAATGACCCAAGACATAGCTGCTCAATCATTATTCGGTGTAAATATTATTTCTGGAAAGTTACCTATTAGTGTCAATGATAAATGGAGACTCGACCACGGATTGTATCGTAACTCATTGGGGAGGCTGGGATATTCTGTTCCTGAAAGGGTAAAAATGAATTCGGATACATTAATGTTAATAGATTCTATCATGGCAGAAATGGTCCGTCTAAATGCAGCCCCTGGAGGTCAAGTAGTCATTGCCAAAGATGGAAAGATCGTATTTTCTAAATCCTATGGGAAGCTAACATCTGATGGGTATTATGTTCTCCAAAATACTATATATGATGTGGCTTCTCTGACCAAGTACTAGCTACTACATTGGCCACAATGAAACTTGTAGATGAAAGAAAGATAAACGTGAGTCATCCTCTCAGATATTATATTACAGATCTAAATCAGACTGACAAAGCTGAAATCAAGATAGAAGATGTATTGTCTCACCGAGCAGGACTGCAAGCAGGGCTTCTGTTTTATAATAAAACTATGTTGGGAGGAAAATCAAAATCTTTAAATGAAACTTATTACAGCCATACATTGAAGGAGAATTATACCATACCTATTGCAAAAAATATGTTTATGCGGACTGACTACAGAGATACACTTTGGCAGTCAATATACAATAGCAAGTTGACAGGCAACAACAACTATAAATATAGTGATTTGGGTTATTACATCATGCAAAAAGTGGTAGAGAATGAATCTGGTAAAAAATTGGATGAATTTACAGCTACCCACTTTTATCAACCATTAGGCTTAAAACATACGACATTTAATCCACTAAGTAGACATTTAGCTTCTAGTATAGCTCCTACAGAAATAGACAATTATTTCAGATTTCAGACCATCCAAGGTCACGTCCATGATGCAGGAGCTGCTATGATGGGAGGGGTAGCAGGTCATGCAGGTCTGTTCTCTAATGCTAGTGATATAGCTGTCATTATGCAAATGCTACTGAATAGAGGGTCATATGGTGGGATAGAGTTTATTAAACCTGAGACAGTAGATTTATTTACAAGTCGTAACGGTAAATCTACAAGAAGAGGATTGGGTTTTGATATGAAAGACATTCGTTACTTGAAGTCGAGGAATATCTCTCCTTTTGCATCGGCAGGAGCATTTGGACATACAGGTTTTACAGGTACGGCAGCATTTGCAGATCCTGAGCACAATTTGGTTTATGTTTTTTGCTCGAATAGAACATACCCGTCTGCCAATAATCAGACATTTAATAATAGGAACTACCGAATAAACGTGCAATCTATGGTATATAAATCTATATCTAGCTACAGCAATGGTTTGTTTCCGTAAAATAATCTCTAGGTTTGGGCACAGCTATGCCTATATTAAAGTATTTTTGCACCCATGAAGTTGATTCTGTCTATTGCTTCGAGGTATCTATTTGGTAAAAAAACGACCAATGCCATCAATATCATCACTTGGATATCTGTCATAGGTATGTCTATAGGTACGGCAGCCCTTATATTGATATTGTCAGTTTTTAATGGTTTTGAGAGTCTGCTTTCTGGGATGCTCAATACGTTTAATCCTGATATCAAAGTCACCCTAGTCGAAGGTAAATATATCAGTAAAGATAGTGTAAACATAGATTTGATTAAAAATCTTGAAGGTATCGAACGCATTTCATTTTCGCTAGAAGAGACATCATTTTTTGATTATAAAGGATCTCAAGAGGTAGGAATTATAAAGGGTGTGGATGATGATTTTGTTTACGTCACAGGATTAGATTCATCTATAGTCTCCGGAAAGGCAAATTTTAATGATGAAGTTGATTATGCTTTGTTAGGGTCAGGTATGAATACAAAACTATCTATCAACCCATCTGACCAATATGCTGTCATTACTGCATATATGCCTACCAAAGAAGACCAAGGACCTTTGGGCAAAGATTTTAATACCTTACAGTTTTATCCTTCTGGTACTTTTTCAGTAGGTAGCGATATTGATATTCAATATGTTTTGGTAAATTTTGACCTTGTCAATCAACTGTTAAAATTAGAAGATCACTTTAGCGCTATAGAAATAAAAGTAGTACCGGGTACCAATGAAAATGATGTAATCCAATCACTAAAGAAAATCTTGGGTGATAAGTTTATGATCAAAAATAGGTATCAGCAAGATGAAGGATTCCTTAAGATCATGAATATAGAGAAGTGGATTAGTTTTATGATTGCGTGTCTCACCCTGTTAATCATTGCTTTCAATCTCGTAGGTTCCCTGTGGATGATTGTACTAGAAAAAAAGAAAGATATATCTATCCTTATGTCTATGGGCCTCACTAAATCAAGTATTCGGTGGATATTTTTGACGCTTGGATTCCTGATATCTGTGATCGGACTAGTTTTTGGGTTTATTTTGAGTTTGATCCTATATTGGATGCAAAAAAATTATGGACTCATCAGCATTCCCGATGGCTTCCTGATAGATGCTTATCCTATAGAGTTGCGGTTTATAGACTTTGTTGTGGTGACCTTTACGGTGATGATAATTGGATATTTGGCATCTTTACTACCTTCTATACGTGCGGGTAAGGTCAGTGCTTTTGT
>DAOLFJ010000411.1:0-1508 GCA_035326365.1 Saprospiraceae bacterium
CTTCTATCGATAAATTTCACATTCTCATCTAGATATCAAAACATTAGTTCCTATTTTTACATTTATACTAAGTCAATAATTTAAAGCAATTTTTCATCAATCAAGGGAATGACTTTACTGTCAAAAACATTCTGTAAAAAACATCTTCTACAAGGAGCTGCTTCACTAGACCAAAAGTATGATATAGAAATTTTTGATTCTATCAATGGTGTGGAAGAAGCATGGTCTGTAATATCTTCTGCGCATGATATTTTTTACAGTGCTGAATTCCTTAGGTGTGTGGAGACTTATCCTGCATCAGGTATAAAACCATATTATGCCATCGTAAAAGACAATAACAATCCAATAGGTATCATCTATTTCCAATCTAAATCTGTAAAACTAAGAGAAAATCTCCGTTACCACAAGGCCGATCAAAACTCCAAAATGTCGATCCTTACGCACCCTATCAAACAGGCAGTCGTAAATGCCATCAACTTCGAAACCATCGTCTGTGGCAACCTGCTTTTGACAGGCAAGTATGGGTTTTACTTCAAAGACTCCGTGCCTAGAGATGATCAGTTCAATATCGTCAGAAAAGCGATCGATAAACTAGTAGATTATCTTAATACACTGAACATAAAACCAGGTTTGGTTTTGGTCAAAGACTTTTTCAGTCAAGACATTCCCGTGGCTGTAGAGCACCAAGCTGATTACACCAAATTTACAGTCCAACCGAAGATGATCTTAAATCTAGATCCTAAATGGAAAACTTTTGACGATTATCTCGAAGATATGAAATCAAAATATAGGGTCCGTGCCAGAAAGGCCATGCAAAAGTCCGCTAATATCAAAAAAATGATATTTCAGGAAGATGATATTGCTACCCACCGCAAAGCCATCCATGCCTTGTATAAAAATGTATCTGACCAAGCAGATTTCAATGCCTTCGTTCTACACGAACGATACTTCGAAAATCTAAAATCGGCACTTGGAGACAAAATGACATTTACAACGTATTGGATAGATGATAAGATGGTAGCCTTCTTTACAAGTATCAAAAACTATGATGTCCTGGATGCACATTTCCTCGGTTACGACCCTGTGTACTTACAAGAAAACCAACTCTACCTTAATATGCTCTATGATCTAGTGAGAGAAGGCATAGACAAGAAAGTAGCACAAATAGATATGTCGAGAACTGCTGTAGAAATTAAATCTACGGTGGGAGCTATACCTTACGATATGTTCCTTTACCTAAAACACACGAACTCGATGCTAAATAAAACAGTCGATTTTGTATTAGGCCTCGTCAAACCTGAAGAGCAATATGTGATCAGGAGTCCGTTTCGGGATGAGTAAGAAGTATTTTTTTTGATGCCAAAAGAGAAATAGAATCAACTGATGAGCACCTTGCAAAAGTGACCCTTAAGCGATTCATACTAATTCATTAATGGAATACGATAACTTTAAATCAGCAGAAACTTTCGCTCATCAGTCTTCCCTGCGGTCAGCTTAATGGTCGAAAG
>DAOLFJ010000411.1:1608-3585 GCA_035326365.1 Saprospiraceae bacterium
AAGCGCCCGTTGAAATATAAATTGGTTAAAAAATATCTCTTTTGTATATTTGCATTTTAACTTTTTCGACAATATTTTGATATCCTGTAAATATTTTTATCTAAATACCTATATTAAACATATAATAAGACTATGAAAAAGATACTTAATATTCCCTTCTACATCTTCCTAGCTGTTCTCTTTTCACAATGTGCTTCGAATAAGTTGAGCAAAATCGTTGCAGATGGAATAGAAGCTTCTATCGAACTAGAACGTGATACGTTTTTACTAGGAGAACCTTTTTATGTTACATTTACTATATTTAATGGATCGAAGATAGACGTTGAAATTGATCAATGCAAAGACTCTTTGTTAGGCGGAAGATTAGACAACTTTGATATCAAAATTATAAATGAACATCAAGATACCTCACATGTTGATAGAGTTCCAAATACTTATGAAAAAGATAAGTTTGATATCCTATATGCTACATCAAGCCAAAAATATCAATTATTTATACCTAGATGGTCAGCAATCACAAAACCAGGAAAATACCAAATAGTGGTAACAAAAGATATAAAAATATCTACACAAATACGTCATGTAAAAAACGACAAATCAATGCCTAAAGCTTTAAAAGTTATTACAAAAGAAGCAGATGCGTCTTTTATCATCATAAAAGATAGCGTGCGATTGGGGAAATATATCAATAACTTAATTGAAGAAATTGAAGCCGAGACTGAAGGTAGGATAGTAAGCTATTTAGGTATAGAAGAAGGAGAAGAAAGCAATATTCCAATGAGTAAAAATCTCTTTGAAAATATGGAAAAACTAGATGAATTAACTGATGAGCGAATTATACCTTTTCTAATAAGATCATATAAATACAATATGAACTTACCAAGATATAGGATTCTACATTTACTAAGAAAATTCGCTTATAATGATTCCGTATATGAATTATTAAAAATAGCTGCAAACGACATATGCAATTGTGATGATAAAAACTATAATATACACAATGATCGAGATATAAGACAATTAGCCATATCAATAATTATTTCAAAAAATACGGATGATGCCTTACAATTCTTATTATCAAAAGGCAATATTGACTGTTTTCTTGAAAGATATTGGATTTTATTGATTGCAAAAAACCCATTCGATAAAGAAAGATTAATCAAACTGTGTGAAGCATACCAAAACGATGAAAATAAATATGTCAGAGAAAAAGCAATAGAAATATTGAATGAAATTAAATCAGAGTAAAACTGAATATTATGAAAGAAAGTCAAGAAATATATGATGACAATTTTGTGAAAAGTTTATTTGATAGGATGTCAAAAACTTATGGCATTACCAACTATATATCATCTTTTGGATTTACAGAGCGTTGGAGAAAAAAATGTGTCAAGGGAATCAATTGGACTGATGATATGAAAATAGGTTATGACTTAATGTCTGGTATGGGAGAAAGTTGGAATTTGATCTTAAAGGAATCAAATACTAAAATTATCGGGGTAGATATTTCATCTGAAATGAACAAAAAAGCTTATGAAAATTTAACAAGAAACAAATATTGGCAAGTTGAAATACTAGAACAGAATGTTTTGAACAGCAATATTGCGACGGAATCAGCCGATTATATAATTTCAACCTTTGGCTTAAAAACTTTTTCAATTGATAAGCAGAAAACATTGGCTAAAGAAATGAGTAGAATATTACGTACAGGCGGACAAATATCACTTATAGAAATATCTGAACCAGATAACATACTACTTAAAATACCATACATGTTTTATTTGAAGATAATTATTCCCGTCATTGGTCGTATTTTCATGGGCAATTCATCTGATTATAATATGTTAGGTGTATATTGTAAATATTTTAAAAATTGCAATCAGTTTCAATCATTTTTGAAAGAAGAAGGTTTAAGTGTTAAAACCACAAAACATTTTTTTGGATGTGCTACAGGAATTGTTGGTTACAAATAGAATA
>DAOLFJ010000412.1:0-3576 GCA_035326365.1 Saprospiraceae bacterium
ATTGTTTTTGACTCGGTGGTTTAGTTCTTGGTGGAGAAGTTGGATTTGGTCATTTTGTCTTGCGAGTATTTGATTAAATGCGTTACGATTCCGTGATTGCCGATATAATAACATTGATAGAATTGAAATCAATACTAACCCTACAATACTACCAAGAAGTATTTTTTTTTGTTCTTTTAGATTAAGTTCCGATATTTTTTTTTCTGCACTTAATGTGGTAATTTCAAGTTTATTTTTTGTCTCAATAATTGTCTTATCTTTTAATTCGTTTTCAACAAGCAGTTTTTCTTTAGATAAATTATCATTTTTTGTACTTTGCTTAAAATTCTCAACCTCTAAATCCTGAGCCTTGAGTCTATTTAAAAGATTTATTTCATTCAAATTTTTTATCTCATGCTCTTTCTCTAATAATTTAAATTTTTTGTTAAGCGTCCTGACCTGAAGTTTAGTTTCTTCAATAATATTTGAGTCAAGCAACGATTTATATAAGACGAAATCACGATATGTATCAGACTTGTTCTCTATTGAAAGACTTAAAATTTTATTTTCAACGTTATTTAACAAATTGTCATCAGGTTTAATTTTTTCAAGATAAAACTTAGACTTGTCATATTCGCCAGCCATAAAATAAGCCTTGCTCAAGGATGTTAAAACAGAAGTTTTATTAATATTTTTCTGGGTGTAAAAACTATCCGCAGAAATCAATAATTCAATAGCCCTTGAAAATTTTCCAATCTTCCAATAGTAAGTCCCCAAATTTGATTTTGCATCAATAACAATATTTTGTCTATTGGTTTTAAATGCTGTCTCCAATGACAATTCTGCATATGATATACATTTTTCATTTACCGTCCGTAGATTTTTATAGTACTCCAATTGTGCCATATTATGATAAACTCTAAATAAAGCGTGATAATTTTTCTTATCTTTAGCTTCTTTTTCTGCAAGTTCCAAATAATCATAAGATTCTTCAAAAGAACGAAGATCTAGTAAAATATTACCCGTGTTAATTAAAGTATTTAAAAAGAGATCAGGATTTGTTTTTTTAAAGTAGTCTAATAATATGTAGCAAATCTTCAAAGCTTCATCAGCATTTTTATTCAGAATCAGAATATTAGATTTATTGTACAAAGCTTTATAATAATAATTTGTTTTTAGGTCATTTTTTTCACAAAACAAAATCGAAAGTTCTGTGAAATATTTTGCTGAATCGATTTTTCCTCCCATACCGTAGTTTGCCGCTAAATCATTATAAATCATTGGCTTTAAAGATTTATGATATTTTAAGTCATTAAGTTCACTTTTTAACAATAAGATATTTTGATTAAAATTACCCTTTTTAATATTTTCATTTAACACAGAGTTAATTCTAAAATACCTTAAGGAGTCAGCAATTTTAATTTGACTTTCCATATTTACAACAATACTAAAAAAAAAGACAATGATTAATTTAGTTTTCAATATTACTGTACAATGATAATTAACAAATATTTTCATTTTTGATTTTTTAGTACCTTTACCATAAATAATTTCAGAATTTCAGCTTTGCAAATGCAAGGTATAATTTACAACTTCGGCAGCCATTTCATCACTTCGGCTTTATACGTAACACCCAGTGGAATGGTATGCATTTCATTATGCCCATATATGTAAAGAGTTTCATTATCATACCGTTGTATAAGACGGGTATTGACGGCATAAGAATTGTGGGTTCGTATGATATACGGTACCTTAAGCCTTGCAACTATCTCTTTGAGATGCACGTAGTGGCGCACTTTTTCTGTCTTGGTGACAATGTCCGTGTAACTACTATCTGACTTAAGATACAGGATATCTGATTTGACTATTTTTATATAATCGCTTTTACCTTTGACATATACATAATCTGTTTCCATGATCAATGGCTGATGATCTATTTCCACATAGGTATCAGGATTTTTATCATGTTGATTGTACAAAGCAAAATCAATGGCAACTTCCAATTGTCTTGTTGAGAAAGGTTTCACTAGATAGGCCACTGGTTTTGTCAGTTTTGCACGATTGCGCGTGGATTGATCAGATAATGCAGACGTATATATTAAAGGAGCTTCATTATTTTCACATATTTTTTGCATGATAGCAATCCCATCAAGTTTACTGTTATGCAGAGATATGTCTGTCAAAAAAAGTTGTGGTTTTCCACTTTTTACGGCTGCGAAAGCTTCTTCATCATTTTTAGCAATGGTAACAGTGTTTGGTCCTAGCCCTTCGATGATTTCTTTCATATTTTGAGCTACTACTAGATCATCTTCAATTATCAGTACATTCATATTAAATTGATTTAAACAATATTTTTCTTGACATATCATGGTATTTTCTCAATCTGTTATAAATCTTGAAAATTAGGTTAAATACCTTACCACAAATATAATAATACTTTCTATATCGAATCCATTTGAGCACCATAATTGAAAAATTGATTTTTCTCAAAATATTTCAACCTAAGAATTTTATAAGAACTTCATGTTTTAGCTAATTTGATAGCTTCTAAATACCATGTGTCATTCTACCTTGTACCAATCTAACAAACAACTTTCATTAACTATGATCTGTTTTAATTCTTTAAATATTTTCACTCATATGAATAAAAAAGAAATTATAAATAATCCATCCATACGCTTCGTACCCTTTATCACAGACTTTATAAATAATAACATCCGATTCCACACCATCCAATTATTCATCAAATCAAGTCCGACAAAATTTATAACAGAAGGCACAGGAGTTTTACTTAACTTTCATGGAGTATGTTGCCTATTAACATCAGGGAACGTTGTCGAAGACACATTTGAAAATAACTTTCTATACTTTAAACTTGGGCCTGAAGAGTATCTATTTTGTACAGGAACCACAGAGGCATCAGAACTAAAAAGAAAAAGTCTTGACTTAGCCTACATCATTCTTGACATACCAATAGCCGAATCATTAATAGACGTTGGTTATAAATTCCTACCTAATAACAAAACACTACCACACCATGATGGACTTGAAACAAAGCAATATGCCGTAATAGGATTTCCAAAAACCATAAACGATCTTCAGTCAGAAACTTCCCAACCAAACGGATCCTATATAATTGCCCCAATGGCACCGGACAACTATTATGACAACCACATCTATACCAAAGAAGATAACTTCATCATTTCGTACACACAGCCACAAGAGATCATGACCGGAAACAAAACCATATCAAAAGAACTAAACGACATGAGTTGAAGCGGACTTTGGCATATTTCCATTTTAAAAAATCACGAAATCATCGAATATAGCTACCAACTTATAGGCATCATCACAGAACTCTACCTCCATAAAAGAAATCAATTCCTAATTGCATCAAAAATCAATCTACTCACGGATCAACTTAAAGAAGCCATCTCATAACTCATTAGAAAAAATGTAACCAAACTATCCTCCAGCACTCTTCCTTCCTTCACTCATTTCATCGCTAGCGCAAGTTTGCAACTTGTGCTTTACTCCATTCCATTCACTCATACACTCAGAGAGCTTCCGTCATTCATCTTCGAGACAGATCACGTT
>DAOLFJ010000413.1:0-3573 GCA_035326365.1 Saprospiraceae bacterium
AAAACATCAAAAAATAGCTAAACCGAAAAAACTCGCTTTTGTAATTTGCATCTCGCAATTGGCTTTAGTACCACTACGTACATGATCACACGTTTAAACTTTAGTGTTAGCTCGAACAGTTTTCGCTTCGTAACGCCGTTTTATGAAGTTTTGACTAAAAATGAAAAGGACGTTCGACCATGCATCTGGACTTGTGGATAACAAAAATATCCATAATTGTAAGTATATATTAAAGTGAAGGTAATCAATACATTAAGTAGTTTTATGTTGTTTTATAATAACTCTATATTCTAGATTAAATAATTTTTACAAAGACCGAAACTTTAATTTATCATTAGATCTAGAGAAATGAAGGACCTATTTCACTTTTATTATGAGTTTTTATGTTTTCTGTTAAAATTTGTATTAACTTTTGAAAATACAAAAATAAAAAAGGCTTTCTTCGCGGTTGAAGAAAGCCTTTTTAAACTCAAAAATTAACTATGATTATTGTTTTACGATCTTTTCTATATAAACATTTTCATCTGTTTCTACATGAATAAGATACATACCTACATTAAGTGAAGTTATATCTAGTTTAACATTGGATTCATTTACATTCTCAGTTAATACCAATTGCCCAGCTAGCGTGTAGACTTTGATGATACTTATCTTTTCATCAGTTGCTACATTGACATAATATGCTCCTGGATTCGGATATATTCTGATATTATTGGAGAGATCTCTGCTTTTGACTAATTTAAAATCATCGGTTTTGGTTACAGTGACTGAATTATTGCTTTGATTATTATCTTGGATGCCGCTTACAATGACTGCATCAATAAAGATATTATCGTCTTTGTCTGAAGCATTGGATTGGAATCTGAATTTCACATCATTTCCGAAAGGTCCAGATAAGATAACGGTTGCCGCATACAAATCTTCATTGATGAAATGATCACCACTTGTGAATGTAGCCGCTTCGTACCATGAATCACCATTGAAGTATTCTAGTCTGAGATGCTCTCCTTTTTCCATTTGATTGGCTCTAAATTGGAATTTAATTTCAGCACCACGGAATGTTGAGAGGTCAAATGATTCAGATGTCATGGTCGATGCTTCACTAGAGTGATTTCTCAATCTAATAGAATATTGACCTTCAGCCGACATATTACCTTTGTATCTAAAGCAATCTCCACCGCCATCAGTCCAACCATCCCATCCTGTCTCGAAATAATGCCTAGCTAAAAATTGCTTAGTTTCATCTTGTCCAGCAAGTAATCCAACAGGAACTGTTTTGTATCCTTTGATAATTACTGCATCGATGTATAACAAATCTGTAGCATCACCTGCATCTGATTGGAATCTGAATTTTGCGTTTGTAGATAGAGGACCGTTTATCTTTATTGTTTTAGTATAAACTTGGTTGTTTATAAAGTCTGTATTGAAGACATAAGAGGCTACTGTCGTCCAAGTGCTGCCATTGTAGTAGCGTACCCAGAAATCTTTGCCTGTCTCAAAACTTATGGTATTAAACTTAAATTCCACTGTCACAGAATCATACGTTACTAGGTTATATTCTGCTGATGTCATTGATGAAATTTCACCATTGTTATCTCTCAACCTGATAGAATAAATGCCTTCTGGAGACCTTGAGCCACCATAACGTGCGCAATCTGCGCCACCACCGAGCCATCCATCCCAACCACTCTCGAAGTAATGGCCCGCTATGGTTGTGATTTCTGTATTGCCATTGGTAGGACAAGCTGGGCAGTTGCCACCACAGTCTACGCCAGTTTCATTACCATTCTGTATACCATCTGTACAAGTCGGACAAGCAGCACAACTACCACCACAATCTATACCTGTTTCATTTCCATTCTTTACGCCGTCACTACACGTAGGGCAAGCTGAACAATTGCCGCCACAGTCTACGCCAGTTTCATTTCCGTTTTGTACTCCATCACTACAAGTCGGACAAGCAGGACAATTTCCACCACAGTCTACACCTGTTTCATTACCATTTTGTATACCATCTGAACAAGTCGGGCAAGCTGTACAGCTGCCACCGCAGTCTATACCCGTTTCATTTCCATTTTGAATTCCATCATTACATGAAGGAGCAGGTGCGCCAGTTGTTTTGTATCCTCTAATAACCACAGCATCTATATACGCGATATCTGTATCGTCGCTCGCATCCGCTTGGAATCGGAACTGAGCATTGGATGAGAGAGGGCTGCTTATTTTAACTGTTTTTGTATACACTTGGTTATTTACAAAATCGGTATTTACAACAAATGTTTTGATGGTAGACCATGAGGTTCCATTATAATATCTAAGCCAAAAATCTTCACCTGTTTCGAAGGAAACTGGTTTGAATTTAAATTCTATTGTGACAGAATCGTATGTTGTCAGATTAAAAGTAGGGGAGGTCATAGCCGATACAACACCTGAGTTGTCTCTGATTCTGATTGAATAGGTTCCCTCTGGGGATTGTGATCCGCCATATCTAGCACAATCTGAGCCACCACCTGTCCATCCGTCCCATCCTGTCTCAAAATAGTGACCGGCAAGCGTTGTAATTTGAATATTTCCAGTAGGGCAAGCGGGACAGTTGCCACCACAATCTACACCTGTTTCACTACCATTTTGAACTCCGTCGTTACAAGTAGGACATGCAGGACAGTTTCCACCACAATCAACGCCTGTTTCACTGCCATTTTGTATGCCGTCGTTACAAGTAGGACATGCGGGACAGTTGCCACCACAATCAACGCCTGTTTCATTGCCATTTTGGATGCCGTCGTTACAAGTAGGACATGCAGGACAGTTGCCACCACAATCAACACCTGTTTCATTGCCATTTTGGATTCCGTCGTTACAAGTAGGGCAAGCAGGACAGTTGCCACCACAGTCTACACCTGTTTCGCCACCATTTTGAATACCGTCTGTACAAGTAGGGCAAGCAGGACAGTTGCCACCACAATCAACGCCTGTTTCATTGCCATTTTGGATTCCGTCATTGCATGTAGGGTTACTTCCGCCTACAGTTTTGTAACCTTTTATAACCACAGCGTCGATGTAAACTACGTCAGTATCGTCACTCGCATCTGCTTGAAATCTGAACTGAGCATTAGAAGATAATGGACCGTTTATTTTAATTGTTTTTGTATAAACTTGATTATTAACAAAGTCTGTGTTTAACACAAAGCTTTTTATCGTAGACCACGAAGTTCCATTGTAATACATCAACCAAAAGTCTTCTACTGACTCAAAACTTGATGCAATAAATTTGAATTGTACTGTTACTGAATCATAAGTTGCAACATTATATACAGCTGAGGTCATAGCAGATGGAACACCTGAATTATCTCTGATTCTGATGGCGTATGTTCCTTCTGGAGCTAATGAACCTCCGTATCTTGCACAATCCGAACCACCGCTTGTCCATCCGTCCCATCCTGTCTCAAAATAGTGACCAGCAATATTTGTTATCTGAATGCTACCTGTAGGACATGCAGGACAGTTGCCACCACAGTCTACACCTGTTTCGCCACCATTTTGGATGCCGTCGTCACAAGTAGGACATGCAGG
>DAOLFJ010000414.1:0-3566 GCA_035326365.1 Saprospiraceae bacterium
GAGAATATTTACAACGAAATCGATAAAATCAAAAAAGAGAGAAATAAATACTTAGAAACAGCGCTGAAAGAAATTTTGCCTGAAGCATTTGCAGTTATTAAGGAAACATCTAGAAGATTTAAAACAAATCCTACTATAGAAGTAGAAGCTACAGATCATGATAGATTATTGGCAGTAAATAAAGAGTTTGTCTCAATCCAAGGTGACAAAGCTGTATGGAAGAATAGTTGGAAGGCAGCAGGTGGAGATATCACTTGGGATATGCTACATTATGATGTTCAGCTCATTGGAGGTATGGTACTGCATGAAGGAAAAATCGCCGAAATGGCTACAGGTGAAGGTAAAACATTGGTAGCTACCTTACCAGCATATCTAAATGGTCTTTCTGGAGAAGGCGTTCACATCATTACAGTAAATGACTACCTAGCAAAAAGGGATAGCGAATGGGTAGGACCAATATTCCAATTTTTATTACTCACAGTTGATTGTATAGATAAATATCGCCCACACTCACCGGAACGTATCAAAGCGTACAGATGTGACATCACTTATGGAACAAATAATGAATTTGGTTTCGACTACCTGAGAGATAATATGGTGCGTGATGCAGAAGAACTTGTACAGCGCAAACATCATTATGCTATGGTGGACGAGGTGGATTCAGTGTTGATCGACGATGCAAGGACACCTTTGATCATTTCTGGTCCCGTGCCACAAGGATTAGAAGAACAAGAATATTTAGAGTTAAATCCTAAGATTGAAAAGCTTGTTTCAGTCCAAAGACAACTTGCAACCGAGTACCTTGCTGAAGCTAAAAAACTCATCAAAGATGGAAATGCAGGTCATCTCGAAGGAGAAGGAGGTCTATCTTTATTCAGATGTTACAGAGCTTTACCTAAATATAGACCATTAATAAAGTTTTTGAGCGAAGATGGAGTAAAAGTGATCTTGCAAAAGACAGAAAATTTCTACATGCAGGAACAAAACAAAAACATGCATTTGGCTGATGCACCATTATATTTCACCATTGATGAAAAAAATAGATCAGTCGAGTTAGCAGAAAAAGGGATAGAATATTTGTCAAAAGGGGAAAATGATCCTAACCTCTTTGTCATGCCAGATATCACGCAACAAATCCAAGAAATCACAAGCCGAGAAACAAAAGAAGGTATCAAACTCACAGAAGAAAAAGAGCTTTTGATACAAGACTATTCTATCAAGTCTAGGCGTCTACATGCTACAAGTCAGTTGCTAAAGGCCTATACTTTATTTGACAAAGATCAGGAATATGTAGTTATTGATGAGCAAGTAAAGATCGTAGATGAGCAGACAGGCCGTATGATGGAGGGACGTAGATATTCTGATGGTCTCCACCAAGCGCTAGAAGCAAAAGAAGGTGTGAAAGTGGGCGAAATCACACAAACTTATGCTACAGTAACACTTCAGAACTATTTTAGGATGTACCACAAACTAGCAGGTATGACAGGTACCGCCGAGACAGAAGCTAGTGAATTGTGGGAAATTTACAAACTTGATGTAGTCGTTATTCCTACCAATAGACCTATTATTAGAGATGACAAAGATGATTTGGTATATAAAACTGCAAGAGAAAAGTTTAATGCAGTTATAGAAGATATAGGTAAATTAACAGCACAAGGCAGACCAGTTCTTGTGGGTACCACTTCTGTGGAGATTTCTGAGTTATTGAGTAGAATGCTTAATCTGAGAGGTATTAAGCACAATGTATTAAATGCGAAGCAACACCAAAGAGAAGCAGAAATTGTAGCAGAAGCAGGTAAAGCGGGAGCTGTTACCATAGCTACCAACATGGCAGGTAGAGGTACAGATATCAAGATTAATGCAGAAGTCAAACAAGCAGGTGGATTAGCTATTGTAGCCACAGAAAGACATGATTCTAGAAGAGTAGATAGACAGTTGAGAGGTAGAGCAGGTAGACAAGGAGATCCAGGAAGTTCTCAATTCTATGTTTCATTAGAAGATAACTTGATGCGTCTTTTCCAGTCGGAGAGAATAGCCGGTATTATGGACAAAATGGGCCATAAAGAAGGAGAAGTTATCCAACATAATATGGTTTCGAAATCCATAGAGAGAGCACAGAAAAAAGTAGAAGAAAACAGTTTTGGAGTAAGAAAGCGTCTCCTTGAGTATGATGATGTAATGAATATTCAGAGAGAAGCCATTTACAAAAAGAGAAATAATGCACTCCACGGCGAAAGGTTGTCAGTTGATCTTCATAATATGTTTATAGGATCTGTGGAAAACATAGTGGCTCTAAATAAGAGATCTAATGATTTTGAAGGGTACAGATTTGATTGTCTCACATCTTTGAGTATTGATCCACAAATAGATGAAGATACATTCAGAAGCATGTCGGTGGACAATCTAATTGACGAAACACTTGACGCAGTACTTCAACATTACAATTATAAGTCTAAACAAATTACGGAGATTCTTCTGCCGACCATCCAAAAAGTCTATGACGCGGAAGGTCATCGTTACAAACGAATAGCCGTTCCATTTACTGATGGTAGAAATACACCTTTACCTATCGCTGCTGACTTAAAATTGGCAGTCACGACTAATGGGGCATCAATCATGAAGGATATCGAAAAAACCATTACATTGGCTATTCTGGATGATCATTGGAAAGAGCACCTGAGAAATATGGACGAACTCAAAGACTCTGTTCAGTCAGCTTCATTTGAGCAGAAAGATCCGTTAGTAAAATACAAAATCGAAGCATACAACTTATTTGAAGAACTTATCAACAAAATAAATAAAGATGTAGGAGCGTATTTATTTAATGGTAAATTATTATTACAACAGGAAGTAAAAGAAGCAAGAGTGCAAAAGTCTGATCTTAGCAAAGTGCGCACTAGTCGCGAAGAAGAAGATGCAAGAGCAGCAGCAGAAGGTGTTTCTAGAAGAAATGAAAAACCAGAAACTTTCAAAAGGGTAGAAGACAAGGTCGGTAGAAATGATCTTTGCCCATGTGGAAGCGGCAAGAAATACAAACATTGTCACGGTAAATAATTATTTAAAACTCAATATATCCAATGACAGCAAGCCCAATCGTACCCATTGAAAAATACATGGAGCGATGTTTTGAGCTTGCTGCTCTTGGAGGAAAAGATACCAAATCAAATCCAAATGTTGGTTCTGTCATTGTTTTTGATGGACAAATAATAGGTGAAGGATATCACAAATTTTATGGTGGTCCACATGCCGAAGTAGAAGCATTCCAAAGTGTATCAAAATCCGATCTTCATAAAATAAAAGATGCTACTTGGTATGTAAGCTTAGAACCTTGTTCGCACTTCGGTAAAACACCGCCTTGTGCCCATAAAATCGTAGCAGAAGGTTGTAGAAAAGTAGTTATAGGGTGTCTTGATCCAAATCCAATAGTAAGGGGTAATGGAGTGAAATATTTAAAAGATCATGGAGTAGAAGTTATGTCACCATTCTGTGAATCAAAAGCAAATTATCTCATATCAAAATTCAAAGCTAATCTAGGAAAAAAGCCTTATATCATCCTGAAATGGGCT
>DAOLFJ010000415.1:0-3557 GCA_035326365.1 Saprospiraceae bacterium
ATTGATCCCCAATCAGTCCACTTTTACAGTTCGATTGGCAGTATAAGTTTATTAACATGGTTAAGTATTAGTAAATAGTTCTTCGATACCACAGGTATAGCCAATCGCCCTGCTTTTTTATCTAGGTATTTTGATGGTGATCGTAGGTGTACAGCTTTTTATTGCTGGATTTCTAGGTGAGTTGATCAGTAGGAGTGCTACGGAGCGGAACACTTATAAGATTATGGAGGTGAGATTAGATGGAATTAGGAGTTATTTTGATATCTATCGGCTTAAATTCTTAGATTTTATTTTAATTCGATAAAATTATTATAATTTTGTTTTTTATTGATATTTAAAGGGTAAAAAGATAAAGTCTTAAAATGAAAATTTGCAATATATACATCAAAGGTTTTCAGCAATTTGAAGATACATTTTTGGATTTTACGCATCCTGAAACTGGTGAGCCATTAAATAAAATTTGTTTTATTGGAAGGAATGGAACAGGAAAGAGTACTATAGTGAAAATTATTAATGACATTCTTACAAATAGTAAAGAGACCTCTGTGCCACTTATCATACTTAAGTTTAGATTACATAACAGTTACTTTTATGCCTTATACTCAAATATACTTTACAAAAATACAGCATCGGGTTTTATATTAAAAAATAGCCCAATTTATTACAAAGAGGAAGTAGCAAATATACAAAATTGGATAGATCTGATCCAAAACCCATTAGATAAGGTGAAAATTAAAAATGTTATTGATTCATTAAAACGATACGCTTATCAAGGAGAAGAATTGAATCAACTTTTGGAAATAATCAGATTAAAAGACAATAGCTCTGACCTGTTGATAATTTAACCGTCTGAAAGTGCTACCAATGGATATTTGTCTATATCTGATGTGCCTACAACTACCGTGAATGACGCTTTAGTTTATTTTGATAAGCTACCTTATTATCATATTGTTTCTGACCAAAATGTGAAGGATTTTTGGAAAATGTTGGTTTATCTTATTAAAAAAAGAGATACTGATCAACAAGAATTCGAAAATAGACCTGAAAACCTGACCAAAACGAAGCAGCAACTTTTGGATGAGTTTGAATTAATTAGCCCCAAGATTTTAGATAAATTAGGAAAATTATGGAATAAAATATTAGAAAAAGCTGGTTTAGAATTTGATGTCGAAAATGCGAGTAATCCTATACAATTAACTGATAACTTAAAGGCTTATATCGTACTAAAAGGTTCAAATCAGCGTATTAATTACAATCAATTAAGTACAGGTATAAGAAATTATATATTTCGAATTGGGCATATTTTTACGTTATATTTTAACAGATCGATAGATAATGGTTTTTTATTATTGGATGAACCAGAAAATAGTTTGTTTCCAGATTTTTTATTTGAATTGATGGAGACATACGAGACTTTAGTTTTAGATAAAAATGGTAAAAATAATACTCAAATATTTATGACTACCCATAACCCAATAGTTGCCGCACAATTCGAACCTTGGGAAAGAATTATTTTGGAGTGGAAGACTGACGGGACAGTTAAAGCGCAAAAAGGAAGAACACCTGTAGGTGATGATCCAAATGATATTCTCAAAAATGATTTTGGTCTTCAGAATCTGATGGGTAAAAAGGGAATAGAAGTTTGGAATGAATATTTAGATCTTAAAAAAGAACTTCGAAAAAGTCAAAATGGCAATAAAAATACGTTAGTTGATAAAATTACAAAAATTGGCTCTGCCTATAACTTTGAATAACAATGAAATTTTTTTCTAATAAGGATGATTCTATTATACTCACTAATGGCCTAGTTTATAAAGAAAATAGGTCTACACAAAATTTAAGAATAAAGGAGATTCTTATTGCAGAGCAGCATGGATTTTGTGCTTACACCGAAAAATATTTTGAACCTTTAGATTCCTCTGAAGTTGAACATTTCAACAGTAGCATTAAGTACAAAGATGATTATTATAATTATTATGCTACATTAAGAAAGCCAAACTTGTATAAAAAAGACGAAGACTACAAAGGCTCGAGCTTCTTTCAAACTAGATTTTATCAAAATCAAGATTTATTATCCCAAAGGATAGCATACATCAAAGGTGAATTTGTTTTTGAAGAAGTAGAAACAAATGATGCAGAAGCAAGAGACTTTATTAAGTTTTTGGGATTAAATAATCATGATTTATTGAAAGCAAGGCAAAGTCATTGTAATAGACTAAAAGGGATTTTTAGATTGGCAAGCTTCTCGACGGAAGACATCTTAGCATATTTTAGAACACATAAAAACGAACTCAGTTTTATAACAACCTTAGAAAATGAGTTGGGTTTGGACTTGTCTGAATTTTATTAAAATGATTTTTAACTTCTTTAGATTCCATAACTTTTTTACGCTTATACCATATGTATCATATTTTGTAACAAAAAAATGGCAAATTTCCACACCAACTCAAACCTCCATCTCCAATATCTCTCCTTCCACAATCAATTTTCCTTCAGTCACGGATTGGATATATTCCACACTTACTCCGGGCGCTCTTTCTAGCAGTTTGAATCCTTGATCTGTCACTTCTAGGACAGCCAGTTCTGTGACTATTTTTTTGACGCATTGCACGCCTGTGAGTGGTAGAGAACATTTTTTTAGCAACTTTGATTCACCTGCTTTGTTGACGTGCATCATGGCTACGATGATGTTTTCTGCGGATGCAACCAAGTCCATAGCGCCACCCATTCCTTTGACCATTTTGCCAGGTATCTTCCAGTTGGCTATGTCGCCTTCTTCTGAAACTTCCATGGCCCCTAGGATGGTGAGATCCACATGTTTGCCGCGTATCATACTAAAACTCATTGCCGAATCAAAAAAACTTGCTCCGGGTAGCGTTGTGATGGTTTGTTTTCCAGCGTTGATGATGTCAGCGTCTTCTTCACCTTCGTAGGGGAAAGGTCCCATGCCTAGGACACCATTTTCACTTTGGAACTCTACATTGATACCTTCGGGTACGTAGTTGGCTACTAGGGTAGGGATGCCTATACCGAGATTGACATAATATCCGTCTTTTACTTCTTTTGCGATTCTTTTTGCTATACCTATTTTATCTAATGCCATGGTTGTCAATGATTAAATGAAGTTAATGGGAGAATGATTTAATGATTAAGGAGTGTATAGAAGTATGAGTGAATGATTTAATGTTGCTTCGCAGGTCGTACAGTACGCTGTTCTATCCTTTTTTCATACTTCTCTCCTTGGAATATTCGTTGTACAAATATTCCTGGTATGTGGATGAAATTCGGATCTAGCGTACCAAGTGGCACCATTTCTTCTACTTCTGCTACCGTGATCTTCGCCGCGCCACACATACATGGATTGAAGTTTCTGGCAGTTCCCTTGAATATTAGGTTACCGGCTTCATCTCCTTTCCACGCTTTCACGATGGCAAAATCTGCTTCAAATGCTTTTTCTAGGACGTACATCTTACCGTTAAATTCTCGTGTTTCCTTGCCTTCCGCTACTTCCGTTCCATATCCAGCTGGTGTATAAAAAGCAGGAAATCCGCCTTGTG
>DAOLFJ010000057.1:0-9232 GCA_035326365.1 Saprospiraceae bacterium
GTGTCTTTTAAAATCAATTAAATTATCTATCTTTGCCCCCGATGAGGAATATAAGAAATTTTTGTGTGATCGCGCATATAGATCACGGTAAGAGTACGCTGTCAGATAGGTTGTTGGAGTTTACCAAAACTATTTCTGAACGAGACATGCAGCACCAAGCATTGGATGACATGGATCTAGAGAGGGAGAGAGGTATCACTATAAAAAGTCATGCCATTCAGATGTATTACACACATACGGATGGAGAAGTATATACTTTTAATATGATAGACACTCCAGGTCACGTGGATTTTTCATACGAAGTCTCTAGATCTATAGCAGCTTGCGAAGGTGCACTATTATTAGTAGATGCATCTCAGGGTATCCAAGCGCAGACGATTAGTAACCTTTATCTAGCCATAGAGCATGACCTAGAAATCATACCTGTTTTAAATAAGGTAGATATGGAATCTGCTATGATTGATGAAGTTTCTGATCAAGTCATTGATCTGATAGGTTGTAAAAAAGATGACATCATATTAGCTAGTGGCAAAACAGGGATCGGTATTGTGGAGCTAATGAAAGCAGTGGTAGATAGAATTCCACATCCTAAAGGCGATGTCAATGCACCATTACAGGCACTGATTTTTGATTCGATGTTTAATTCATTTCGTGGCGTAATAGCTTATTATCGAATCTTGAATGGTACCATCAAAAAAGGTGATAAAGTAAGATTCTTTAATACTGGTAAGCAATACGAAGCGGATGAAATAGGTATCTTACAAATGAGTCAGGTTCCCAAGAATGAATTATCGGCAGGTAATGTTGGTTACATTATTACAGGTATTAAGGAATCAAAAGAGATTAAAGTAGGTGACACCATCACTAATCATGAAAAGCCTTGTCTAGAAGCAATTCATGGTTTTGAAGAGGTAAAACCAATGGTGTTTGCAGGTATATATCCTATTGAGAATGAAGATTTTGAAGATTTAAGAGATAGTTTAGAAAAGCTTCAGTTGAATGATGCATCTTTGGTTTTCGAGCCAGAATCATCCATTGCATTGGGATTTGGATTCCGTTGTGGATTCTTAGGTATGTTGCACTTGGAGATTATTCAAGAGAGATTGTCGCGTGAGTTCGATCAAGAAGTCATTACCACTGTACCTAACGTATCTTACTTTTCTTACAATCATAAAGGAGAGTCGACACTCATTAATACACCTAATGACCTTCCTGACCCTACGATGTTCAGTAAGGTAGAAGAGCCATATATCAGAGCACAAGTCATCACTAAACCTGAATATATAGGTTCGATTATGACTTTATGTATGGAAAAAAGAGGTGTACTGACAAAACAGACATATCTGACACCTGAAAGGGTAGAGTTGAGTTTTGAAATGCCACTTGCAGAGATCGTCTTTGACTTTTATGATAGATTGAAGTCTATTTCTAGAGGTTATGCTTCATTTGATTATCATCCAATAGATTATAGGGCTTCAGATCTTGTAAAATTGGATATACGTTTGAATGGTGAACCAGTAGATGCTTTGTCATCATTAGTGCATAGGAGCAAAGCAGATTATGTAGGTCGTAAGATGTGTTCTAAATTGAGAGAATTGCTTCCTAAACAACAGTTTATGATTGCGATTCAAGCTTCTATAGGTGCCAAAATTATTGCTAGAGAGACCATATCTGCGCTACGAAAAGATGTAACAGCAAAATGTTATGGTGGAGACATATCTAGAAAAAGAAAGCTTTTGGAAAAACAGAAAAAAGGAAAGAAGAAAATGCGTCAAATTGGTAATGTAGAAGTACCACAAAAAGCTTTCCTTCAAGTATTAAAATTAGAAGATTAAGGAGAATCAAAAGTTTAAATCTTTATTTTAAGTAATATTTATAAAAAAAAAGTGGATGTAATATCATATATATTGCATCCACTTTTGGTTTAATTGAGTATCTCTAACGAGTTGATTTTGTTAGATTTGTATGAATTGATGTATAGCTGTTGCTTCGGCCTTAATATATTCTTGATAGATATATATTAATAAATTTATAAAATAAAACTACATTTGCGATGAAATTTTAAAAAATAGCCCATTATGTTAGCAGCAATTGTCCTTATTTTTGTAATTGGATACCTAACGATTGTCTTTGAACATCCTTTAAAGTTGGATAAAACCGTACCAGCACTTGCGATGGGTGCATTGATGTGGGCAGTATTATCTATAGGGTTTTATGGTGGTTGGCTCAATGTCATTGATGGGCATGATCATATATATAGTATGAGCGGTGTTTTGGATGATGTATCTAAAGAAGCAAATGAGGAAGGATTTACAAATGCTTTGCTGCACCATTTGGGGAAAATATCAGAGATTTTAGTGTTTTTGATTGGTGCTATGACCATTGTAGAACTCATAGATTTGCACAGAGGCTTTGACGTCATTAAAGAATGGATAACTACTCGAAATAAAAAGAAATTGCTTTGGATAGTAGGGATAATAGCTTTCGTTTTGTCTGCAATAATAGATAATCTTACCACAACAATTGTGTTGATAAGTATTCTCAGAAAACTGATACATGATAAAAATGAAAGAATTTGGTATATATCATTAATCGTCATAGCGGCAAATGCTGGTGGTGCTTGGTCTCCAATAGGAGATGTAACGACAACCATGCTTTGGATAGGAAAAAAGGTAACGAGTGTTGGACTTATTGAATATATTATTCTCCCAGCAATAGCATGTTTTGCAGTACCATTCTTTTTAGCTTCAAATAATAAGGTATTTAAAGGAGATGTAGCAGTCAATAAACTAGGTGTCGATGAAGATGCTGTAAAGCTATTGAGTAGTCGTAGAATGTTGTATTTGGGACTCACAATGATCGTTTTTGTTCCAATATTCAAAACCATTACACATTTGCCTCCATATATTGGTATGATGTTGAGTTTGGCAGTAGTTTGGGCAGTATCTGAGTACATTCATCCTGAAGAAAATTTTACAGAATCACAAAAACATAAGTACTCACCACATAAAGCTTTGTCTAGAATTGAGATCTCCAGTATTTTGTTTTTCTTAGGGATATTACTCGCCATAGCAGCATTCGAAACAGTTGTAGTAGGTGATGTAGGAGCTCTAAGAAATGCAGCAGAAGGACTAGAAGCGGCTGTACCAAATCAAAATATTGTCATCATTCTATTGGGTATGTTGTCTGCTGTGATAGATAATGTTCCATTAGTAGCAGCATCTATGGGAATGTATAATGAGCCCTTGGACGCAGAATTATGGCACTTCATTGCATATGCAGCGGGAACAGGTGGATCTATGCTTATCATTGGTTCTGCAGCAGGTGTTGCAGCAATGGGTATGGAGAAGATAGATTTTATTTGGTATTTCAAAAAAATCACTTGGCTTGCAGCGGCAGGATATTTTGCTGGTTGTGTTGTCTTTATATTATTGACTCTCTAGTTTTGATATAAATGCTTGAATAGTAGCCGAGTAATCTTTACTATTTTCTAAAGTTCTTATAAAAGCACTTCCTACGATAGCACCATTGCTATATTTATTCGCTATTTCGCGTGTTTCTTTGTCGTGTATGCCAAATCCGATTAATGTAGGGCTTTTCAAATTCATTGAGCATATAGCATCGAAATATGCTAATTGTTGGTCTGATATACCACTTTGATTCCCAGTTATAGAAGATTGTGACACAATATACAAAAATGCGGAACTAAGTCTATCTGCTTGTATTATGCGTTCATGAGATGTCATCGGAGTTACTAAAAAACTAATTTCCATTTGATATTCTGTGAATAAGTTGTAATAGTCTCGCTCATAAATTTCCATGGGCATGTCAGGAATGATTAAACCTTGTATTCCTGACTGATGTGCATCAGAGATAAATCTTTCTGCTCCATATTGCAGCATTTGATTGAAATATCCCATCAGAATAATAGGGATCTGGTGTGTCTTTCTTATGTTTTTTACATTCTGGAATATATTACTAATTGTCTGACCATTTTTTAGCGCAATCTCACTACTTTGCTGAATGGTAGGTCCATCCGCTAGTGGATCAGAATATGGCATTCCTAGTTCTATCAAATCTACACCATTATCTGCGAGTGATTTAATAATAGTTTCTGTACTTTCTAGTGTAGGGTGACCAGCTGTGAAATAAACATTTAGTATATTATTACCTTTATCGATGATGGTTTGTCTGATGGTTTTCATGATTATAATTGTATTTTATGATCTTCGATATAAGTAAGATAGGTGTTTAAATCCTTATCGCCGCGTCCTGATAAGTTTACCACTACATTGTCATCTTTTTTAAATGGTTTTCTATCTAAAATTGCTAATGCATGAGCAGTTTCCAAAGCAGGAATAATTCCTTCAGATCTTGATAATTGGATTACTGCTTGCATGGCTTCGTCATCTGTGGCAGCATAGACAGTGGCTCTTCCTGATTTGATAAGGTGCGCATGCATTGGGCCAATACCAGGATAATCTAATCCTGCTGATAATGAATATGGTTCGACGATCTGTCCATCAGCAGTCTGCATCAACAATGTCATACATCCGTGGATAATTCCTTTAGTGCCGAGAATACTTGTTGCAGCCGAATGACCAGAATCTATCCCTTTGCCAGCGGCTTCTGCAAGGATTAGTTTGACACGATCATCATGCAAAAATTGGTAAAAAGCGCCTGCTGCATTACTTCCACCACCGACACAAGCTATGACATAATCTGGATGATCTTTGCCTGTTTTTTCTTTTAATTGCCACTGTATCTCTTCACTTACTATTGCTTGGAATCTAGTGACCATATCAGGATAGGGATGAGGACCGATTGCCGAACCAATGATATAGTGCGTCGTTTCTGCATTATTTATCCAGTCTCGGATTGCTTCATTGGTTGCATCTTTGAGCGTTTTGCTTCCACTTTCAGCAGGAACTACCTTGGCGCCGAGCATTTGCATCCGTGCGACGTTGGGAGCTTGTCTGACAATATCTACCGCACCCATATAAACAATACATTCCAAATTCATTAAAGCACAAACAGTAGCTGTAGCTACGCCGTGCTGACCAGCACCTGTTTCTGCTATGATCCGTTTTTTACCAAGTCGTTTTGCAAGCAGGATTTGACCAATGGTATTATTGATTTTATGTGCACCTGTGTGATTAAGATCTTCACGTTTTAGATAGATATTAGCACCATATTTTTCAGAAAGCGTTTTTGCAAGATACAATGGTGATGGACGACCCACATAATCCTTGAGTAAGCTGTAAAACTCTTCTTGAAAATCTGGCTCAGCGATAATATCAAGATATTTGGTTCTTATTTCTTCGACGTTTGCATACAGCATTTCAGGAATGTATGCTCCGCCAAATTCTCCATAATGACCTGATTCTGAGACGTGGTATGAGATTTTATTTGACATGTTTATTTTTGTTATAAGGAAGTTATTGTTATTATTGAATTTAATTCGGGAAGCTTCTTTATTTCATCCACAAAGGCCTTAACTTTTTCAATATCTTTTAGACCAGGACTTATTTCAAATTTACTATTTATGTCTATACCCAAAAATTGAGAGTGACTAATTTTTAAAATGTCTTCAAGATCATCTGGACCAATACCACCACTAAGTAAAAAAGGCACTTTGATACCAAATTCATTTAATAATGACCAATCAAACTTTTGACCTGATCCACCAAATTGTTTGGTAGCTGTATCAAACAGGAAAAAATCGCAAAAATCAAATGTTTTAAGAAGATTGACATCCAATTTATCATTTACTCTAAATACTTTTATGATTGGAATATAAGCCTTTATTTTTTTGCAAAATTCTAGGTTTTCGTCACCATGGAGTTGTGCATAATCTAAGTTGTATTCGTATACTTTTTGTAGGATGAATGACTCAGATGCATTGACGAAAACACCGACTTTTTTAATATGTGAAGATATATTAGGTAACTTGTTCTGGACATATCTTGGACTTGGTTCATAAAAATTATATCCCACCATATCTATGTCCAAGGCTGATATATCATTCAAATTCTGCTCAAACTTGAGGCCACACACTTTTATAATCATGATAACTCATTCATTTTTTGAATAAAATCAGCACATGCTTTACCAGGATCTTCCGTTTTCATGAATGATTCCCCGATTAAAAAACCATCGAATCCAAAACGTTTTAGAGATGCCACAGTTGCCGCATCATCAAGACCACTTTCTGAAATTTTTATCGTATCTGAAGGCAATTGTGGAAAAATATCCATGGAGTAACGAATGTCTGTCGTGAATGTTTTTAGATTTCTATTGTTGACACCTATGTTTTTAATGCGTTCGTGATACTTCGATATTTGATCAGAAGTATGAATTTCCATGAGAACTTCTAGGCCCAAATCAACTGCTAATTTTGATAATTCATCTATCTCGCTTTTTGTCAATATCTCCGCGATAAGTAAAATAGCATCTGCGCCAAGACTTTTTGCTTCGATAATTTGGTAAGGATCGATGACAAAATCTTTCCTTAAGATTGGGATTTGATTGGCGGTTCTAGCTTGCTTTAGATCTTCATTGCTACCACCAAAAAAATCAACATCCGTCAGTACAGATAATGCAGAAGCTCCAGCATAGCTGTAACCTGTAGTGACTTTAGTGACGTCTGCATGCAAATTTATGGTAGGTTTGGAAGGAGATTTACGCTTGAATTCTGCAATAATGCCACTTAGTTCTGATTTTATAATATTTGCCGAAAACGAAAAACAACTTCTATCGAATAGTTCTGATTGCTCTAATGTACTCTCTTTTACTTTAGATTTTGCTAAGGCTATTTCTTCTTTTTTGCGATGAACAATGGTCTGGAGTATATTCATTTTATTTTGTGCTTAAAAGATTTTCGAAACTTGTTTTTGCTTTACCACTTGACAATGAGATACTTGCTTCTTCTACACATGCCAAAATATCTTTACTTTGATCAAAACATTGAATAGCTAGTGCAGCATTGGCGAGCACCACATCATTTTGAGCTTGTGTTCCTTTGTTTTCCAAGATGTTTTTAAAAATGGTAGCAGCTTCTTGAACACTATCTCCTCCGAAAATATCTTCTTGACGATATGTTGGCAATCCAAAATAAGATGCATCAACCAGTTGTTCTGTTTTGTTGGTGATCAATTTTACTGCACCAGTAAGCGATACTTCGTCAAATCCATCTGTGCCGTGGATGATGGCATATTTTTTATGAAAGTCTTCATGCAAAAACTGATACAATCTCGCTAGCTTTATCGAAAACACACCTACGCTTTGATGTTGTGGCTTTGCAGGATTTACGAGTGGACCTAGCATGTTGAAAAACGTCTTTACACCCAATTCTCTCCTTATAGGACCAACTGATTTCAAAGCAGGATGGAAGAGTGGCGCGTGGAGAAAGGCTATATTTGCCACTTCCATTTGTCTTTTTAAAACATCTAAATCATTTGTAAAAGAAAAACCAAAATGTTCCAACACATTGGACGATCCACTGACTGATGATACACCATAATTACCATGTTTGGCTACATGATAACCAGCACCAGCAACAACAAAAGAAGCTAAGGTAGAGATATTAAAGGTATTTTTGCCGTCACCACCTGTTCCACATAAATCAATAATCGGCAAGCCGTCAAAATCTACTTGAACACACAAATCCAGCAAAGCGTCCCGAAATCCGGCCAACTCATCCACAGAGATATTTCGCATCAGATAAACGCTGATGAAGGCTGCCAATTGTGCAGGATTATACCTATTTTGGGATATATTTATTAGAACTTCCCTTGCTTGATCTTGTGTAAGCTTCTGATGGTCAAAGAGTTGATTTAGAATGTGTTTCATGTTTATTGCGAATTTGTTTATTTGCTGATTTGACTAGATGGTTTACAAATTTAAAAAATTGGTCAACATCTTCCTACCATCGGGTGTCATAATCGATTCTGGATGGAACTGCACGCCATATATTTGCAAATCTTTGTGACGAGCTGCCATGATCTCACCATCTTCATCTACTGCAGTGATTAATAAGGCTTCAGGGCAACTGTCTTTATCAATCACCCAAGAATGATATCTTCCCGCTTCAAAACTTTGGGCTATTCCATTAAATATTGGATCCATATTCTCAGTTTGATTCATCATTGTCTTCATGCCATGAAATACTTTAGACAGATTTTTTAATTTTCCACCGAATACTTCACCGATGGCTTGTAAACCCAAACAAACTCCAAATATTTTCTTGGTAGCTCCGTACTTTCTGATGACATCTTTGAGTAATCCAGCTTCTTCTGGCAGCCCAGGGCCAGGAGACAAGATAATGTAATCAAACGTTTCTATTTCTTCTATATCAAACTGATCATTACGTAAAACGGTAACTTCACCTACAATTATTTCATTGATGAGATGTACCAAATTGTAGGTAAATGAGTCGTAATTGTCGATGATAACTATCTTGTTCATGTAAAATGATTGAATGGCTAAATGATTTAATTATTGAATAAAACTAGGCTATTAAGTTGTGGAAGCTGTGGATTTTGCTTTTGACAATATCTTAGTTATTTCATTAGCTTCACTTAGAAGTCTATTTAACTCACCAATATTTTTACTAATATCAGTTTCTGAGATTATTTCTAACCAGAATTCAGTTTCGTCTGCTTCTTCTACGACGATACACAATTTACTATAAAATTCAGCTTTAGAGCGGCCACGACATGCAGCTCGGTAATTTGCACCTACGGATGTGGCTGATTTAATGATTTGATAAGTTATAACTGACGCAGCCTTTGTTTGTTTTAAGTTATCGCAAAACAATATAATATCTACTGCAAATTTCTTTGTTCTGTTCTTTAATTCTGTGATAAATTTTTCTTTGTCATTCATTTTTAGAATATTTAAATTGTTATAAATTACATTTTTACACTTTATCTCCATTTTCTCATTGACCCATTCACCCATTCTCTCATTTTCCCATTCTCTCATTCACCCATTCTCTCATTCACCCATTCTCTCATTCACTCCTTAAATGTCACCCTTTCAGGGTTAAAATGACAATGGACATATATTTCTATAATCCTATCATCCCTTCAGGATTAATCTTCTCTCATTCATCCCTTCTCTTATTGCTCCATTTTCCCATTCTCTCATTTTCCCATTCTCTCATTTTCCCATTCTCTCATTCACTCATTCACTCATTCACTCATTCACTCATTCACTCATTCACTCATTC
>DAOLFJ010000057.1:9332-18924 GCA_035326365.1 Saprospiraceae bacterium
CTCATTCACTCATTCACTCATTCACTCATTCACTCATTCACTCATTCACTCATTCTCTCCTTCACTCATTCTCTCCTTCAAAGACCTTCCGCCACGTCCATCGCCTTTTTCAACGCCGCCAATTTATTATGCACTTCTTGCAATTCACTTTCTGGTACACTGTCTATGACGATTCCAGCTCCTGATTGGTAATGCAACTGACCATTCATACTCAAAAATGAACGGATGATAATGGCATGATTTAAGTCACCATTGAGTTTGATGATACCTAGTCCACCACCATAAAAAGAACGTGAAGTGGGTTCGTATGCGTCAATGAGTTGCAATGCTTTATATTTAGGTGCTCCGGATAAGGTTCCTGCAGGAAAAGTATCAGCAAATATTTGATATCCAGAGACATCTTCTTTGATTTTACCCACTACTTTGGACACCAAATGGATCACATGGCTGAAAAACTGTACATCTTTATATTTTGAAACGGTTACTTCGACACAATTTTTACTTAGGTCATTTCTGGCAAGATCTACGAGCATAATGTGTTCTGCATTTTCCTTTGGATCATCTGTTAGTTTTTTGGCTAGCAACTGATCTTGCGTATAATCGCCTGTGCGCCTGAAGGTTCCAGCGATAGGATGTATCTCAGCTTTTCCTTCATGAACGACCATCTGTGCTTCGGGAGATGAACCAAAAATGCGGTAGCTGCTATAATCGAAATAGAATAAATATGGACTCGGATTGACCGACCTTAAGGCACGATAGACATTAAATTCATCCCCTTTGAATGATTGAGAAAACCTTCTGGACAACACCATCTGAAAAACATCTCCACGTTGACAATGTGATTTTGCTTTTTGAACGATATTGAGATAATAATCATCAGTCATATTGCCACTTTCTTCACCAATTTTACTGAAAGGGTAGGTCTGATGGTCTTGACGGCTTATGATACTTAGGATTTTGTCCAAAGTACTTCCTTGTCCTTCCACTTCATTTTCAATCAGATATAATTCATCATAAAAATGATCGAAAGCGATGATGTATCTAAATAAATCGTATCTCAAAGCAGGTATGCCATAATTTGGTTTCTCAGAATCAAACTTTAGTCCTTCAAATTCCTGTACCATATCAAAACTAGTATAACCGAAAACTCCATTAAATCGATCATTGTCGCTATTTTTAGGTTCAATGGCATCCAATAATATTTGAATGGCAGTTGTGGCATTTTTAGCAATATGTGATCTTATTTCATTATTCAAATGGTTTTTAAGTTCATATTGCGCATTCACATATTTTAAAGTTAGTAATGGTTCAAAACAAATAAAAGACTGACTATCTTCTTTACTTGAATAGTCTGAACTTTCCAAAAGTAAAATCTCTGGAAAATGTTCTCTAAGCTTTAAAAAAAGACTCACGGGAGTAGTGAGATCAGAAAGCAATTTGATGGAATGGGTATTTATGTTTATCATAATATAAAATCAATTTTAAGCAAAAAAAAAGCGGCTTACCAGGAATCTGATAAGCCGCTTATATCTATTAATACAAAATGATTAGCTACTCAACTTCCTGATTTGAGAGTTTGAATATGCCACCAATTTGTATTTTGAAAAATCATTTAATATTTATTTTGACGCAAAGAAAAGGATTTTTTTATAATTCAATGAGATTTTAGTGAATATTTTTTCAATTTAATCCTATATTTAGTAAATGACCTATCTTTTATAAATAAAAAAGGCTTGATCGAGACCAAACCTTTTTTATTATTTATTGATGTCAATTTTGGAGAAATTATTCCATGTCATCTTCGTCATCATATTCTTCTGGGTCATCATCTGCGATCATGTCAAGATCCTCATCATCTGCAAAAGAGTCATCATCTTCATCATCAATACCAAGTTCTGCTTCGTCAAGTTCTTTGATAACATCCAATTCAGAGAATATTTTATCAAGATCATCATCATCAAGATCAGCTGAAGAAGATTTGCTCAAAGTAGGTTTCTTGATTACTTTTGTAATGATAACTGGTTTTTTAGGCTCAGCTTTTCTTGCTGGTTTACCATCATCTTCATCTTCAAGATCATCAAATCCACGTTGTTTGTCTTTTGGTACTACTTGGATATCCTTCATTTCAGACTGAGTCTTAGCTATCACTGATTTTGTGGTAGTAGGCACTGCAAGCAAACGCTTTTTCTCTATCAATTCACCTGAAACTACACATATACCATAAGATTTATTATTAATCCTAATCAATGCGTTTTCAAGATCCTGAATATATTTACGTTGGTGGTTTGCCATATTGTTTAGCATTTCCACTTCAGATTGTATGGAAGAGAAATCTGTGATATCCTTCGCAAAATCATCGTTATTATTTTCAGTAATATCTTTGAGTTGCTCTTTCAGATTTGCATATTGCTCTCTGGCTTTATCTAATTTTTTATCGATAAGGTCTTTGAATTCTTTCAATTCATCGTCACTATATCGTGTTGTTACATTCGTTGGTGTAGACATAAATCTATTATTTCTTAAAAATTTGTGCAATATTAGACCTTAAATATCATATTACAAAAAAAAGTTTCATGTTAAATGTTTTTTTTATCAAATATTAACATAATATCAGCCCAAATAAGCTTGAATAGTTACTTTAGGTCTTCATCTGCGAATGTTAAAATTTTCAATTAAAGGATTTTCCATTTTGGGAAGATTTTTTCAAACATCATATATGTAGTAATTGGCAACACACTTAGTAAAATATTACAGTTAAATATATGTCTTTAAATGTGATTTTATTAGACAAATTATGTATTATCTTTGCGCCTTATGAGATTAAAGAGCCTTCAGATAAAGGGATTTAAAAGTTTTGCCAATGATACCATCCTCAATTTTAATGAAGATGTCATAGGTGTAGTCGGTCCTAACGGGTCGGGCAAATCCAATATTGTGGATGCAATCAGATGGGTACTCGGTGAGCAAAAAAGCAAGGAGCTACGTCTCGAGTCAATGTCAGATGTCATATTTAATGGTACAAAGACAAAAAAAGAAGCAGCTACGGCAATGGTTGCACTTACCTTTGAGAATACTAAAGGCATTTTACCTACAGAATATCAAACTGTCACCATATCCAGGACGTTATACAGAAGTGGAGAGTCTGAGTATAGACTTAATAATGTAGTTTGTAGACTTAAAGATATCAATTCCTTATTCTTAGATACTGGTATTGGGTCAAATTCTTATGCCATCATAGCACTAGGCATGGTGGACGACATATTAGCAGATAAGGATAATGCTCGTCGTAGGATGTTTGAGCAAGCTGCTGGTGTGTCAAAGTACAAAATCCGCAAGCGTGAGACTTTGTCTAAGCTCAAAAGTGCGACTGAAGACTTAAATAGGATAGATGATTTATTATTTGAGATAGAAGGAAACCTTAAATCGCTCGAGAAACAAGCCAAGCGTACCCAAAAGTATCTTGACCTTAAGGCCGAATATAAGGAACTGAGCATCAAACATGCCGTTTTTTCTATTCAACATCTGAAACAAAAATATAAAGGAATCTCCGATCAACTTGTCCGTGAGCAAGATCAATATCGTGAAAATGATGTCATTCTTTATAAACATCAAGCTAATCTCGAAAAGGAAAAAAAAGCCAACGCAGACAAAGAAATTGCTCTAAGCGATCAGCAAAAGCGTCTCAATGAAATGGTCTATCAGATCAGAACCCGAGAAGGCGAAAAAGGACTATTGTCTCAAAAACTAGGGTTCAAAAAGCAAAATAAAGAGCAACTTATCAAGGTCATTGCGGATAATGAAGCGGAACTTTTAAAGACACTCGCCGAAGCAGAAGCCTTGCACGTACGACTAGAGAATGAGCTAGCCGTAGAAGAAGTGCTCAAGCAAACTTTGGTCAAATCTAAGGAAGTATATGATGTGACAAAGCTCGAATACAATGCTGCTAAAGTTAGTTTTGACATCAAGCAAAAAGAAAAACAAGAGATAGAACGTCAAGTTTTTGACCTTGAAAAAAATATTGCCATCCACAAAAACTCTATTGAAAATAATGATCGTGATGTGCAAAGAATCAATGACTCACTTCAATCAAAGGAGCAAGAGTTTCTGAGAGCAAATGCGACTGTAGAACAATTATCATCTACTTATACTGCAAAGGAAGCCGAACTCAACTTACTCCAAGAGACCGAAAATAGTCGTAAAACACGAGTAGCGGAGTTAGAAAGTAGGAGAGACAAGCTTCAAGACGAGCTAAACAAGATCAATAGAAACATAGACTCCAAGCAAAATGAATACGATCTACTTAAGAGTATGATTGATAATTTTGAAGGATTCCCAGAGTCTATCAAGTTTTTGAATGATCATTGGCGTAAGGATTTGACCATTTTGTCTGATATCCTTGATGTTCAGGAAGCTTACAAAGCGCCTATTGAGTTGTATCTCGAGCAATATTTGAATTATTTTGTCGTGGAAAATGTGGCTGAAGCCATTCAAGGTATTTCCCTTCTCAAAAATTCACAAAAGGGAAAAGCAAACTTTTTTCTCCTTGATAAAATAAAAGCAAAAAAGAGTTCAAAAGTTAATGTAGAGTACCTTATTCCTGCCGCTGATGTGGTTAAAGTACCAAGTAAATATCAAATTCTGCTAGATGCTATTTTGGGAGATTGTTTTGTTTTTGATGGAGAAATAGAGCAATTAGCAGATGTGAATGAAAATATGACCATCATATCATCTACAGGGACATTCCTACAATCAGGATATAGTATTTCAGGTGGCTCAGTAGGATTATTTGAAGGAAAAAAAATAGGTAGAAAACAAAATCTAGAGAAGCTAGCGGAGTTTCTAGAAGAAAATAATAAGATCAAAGTTGAGCACAATACCGAGCTAGAAAAGGTAAGAGTTGAATTGACAAAGGTCAAAGCGACTGACCATATTACTAGTATTGAGAAGATAAAGAAGGAGTTGCAAAATATTGATCAAGAGCGAATTAAGTTTAGTCATCAGATAAATTCGTTTAACCAATTAAAGACTGAAAGTGATCAAAAGATAAAGGTAGCAAAGGATCAGATAAAGGATCTCCTGTCTCGTATATCTATGTCAGAACAACAGATGAAGACTTTTAAAGCCAAAATCGTTGAACTCGACAAACCATCTGAAGGTCAGAATCAAGATATCGACAAACTCAGCGAAAAGATGTCCGTCTCTGCCGAACAGTACAATAGCGATAATATTGCAGTCATCAGACAACAAAATTTAATAGGCAACTTCCGTAAAGACAAGGAATTCAAAGATGTCAGGGTAAAGGACTTGGATGCTAAAATCACCAATGACAAACAGCGATTGATGTCTGAAGACCGCGAACGTATAGACATCGAAGATCAACTTATTAAGTTAGATACTGAATTACAGCAATTATATACTGAAAAGAAAAACTACCAGTCTACCTTAGGGGAAGCAGAACAGGATTATTTTAAAGCCAAAAATGTCATTAATGAGATAGAAGACCAAGTCAGAAATCTCACACGTACACAGTCTGCACTACAGCAATCGATACAAACGCTCAAAGATCAATTTACGGAGCAAAAATTTCAAATCCAAGCCGTGGGTGAGCGATTAAGAATTGAATTTAATATCTCCGTCAATGATATCGTAAATAAAGAACCTGAAACAGGCATAGATTACGACCAACTCACTGAAGAGCTTGAAAAAATAAAATCTAGGATGCTTGGATACGGAGATGTCAATCCGCTAGCAGTAGAGGCATACAACGAGATGAAGGAAAGGTATGATAATATCAATGTGCAACGCAAAGATATACTCGATGCTAAAGAAAGTCTCATGGACACCATCAAGGAAATAGAAGGTACTGCTACACAACAATTTATGGCCGCCTTTGAGCAAGTGAGAACTAGTTTTATAGAAGTATTCAGAAGTCTATTTACCGAGGATGATACTTGTGATTTGATTTTGCTAGACGAATCCAATCCTTTAGAATCTGATATAGAAATCATTGCCAAGCCGAAAGGCAAAAAGCCAAAATCACTGAGTCAGCTATCAGGTGGTGAAAAGACATTGACCGCAACGGCATTGCTTTTTGCACTTTATTTATTGAAGCCTGCGCCTTTCTGTATTTTTGATGAAGTAGATGCGCCGCTTGATGATGCCAATATCCAGAAATTCAATCGTATTATCCAGAAATTTAGCACCGAATCCCAGTTTATCATCGTCACGCACAACAAATCTACGATGGCCGAAGTCGATGTACTTTACGGTGTCTATATGGTAGAACCAGGCGTGTCAGCAGTGAGTGCAGTAGATTTTAGGACACTAAAACATGAGCCAATTCTTGAGAACATAGATTAATTGTTTTTGTTATAGTGGCTATCGTTGCTGAGTATTTCTTTTCAGTAAATTAATGTTTTTCAATATCAAATATGAATTTTCTTGCGCATATGCTTTTGTCTTGCAAAGATTCCAATCTTTTGGTGGGCAATTTTATGGCTGATTTCATAGGTAACTCTGACAAAAAAGGATTGAATTCACAGATTTTGGAAGGTATTAATTTGCACAAAAGCATAGATCATTTCACAGATAATCACAATGCTGTAAAGGAAGCTATCAAGCTCATTCGACCTTCACAAGGAAAATATGCACCCGTCACAATAGATATTTTATTTGATTACATATTAACTCAAGAGTGGAATAAATACTCTACACATCATCTAAAAGAATTTACGGTTGCAACTTATGAGACTTTACAATCAAACGTCCATCATTATCCCGCCAAACTCCAAGAGTTGCTGCCACGTATGATAGCAGATGATTTTCTAATGAGTTGTGCCACAGAAGAAAGACTGATTACTACTTTCCAAAGGGTAAAAAGGCGAGCGAAATTTGATAATAATTTTGAAAGTGGGCATGAGGTCATGTTTGATAATTATGAGATATTAAATCAATTATTCCACGACTTTTTTCCTGAAATCATGACGCACGTGCGTGAATATTGTGATTGTAATTAAAATGTTTGAAACATGAAAAATTTTGGAATCATAGGTTATCCACTCACGCACACATTTTCGCCGAGCTATTTTAATAATAAGTTTAAGGACGCAAATATAGATGCCTTTTATGATAGATATCCATTGGAAGATATTTCTGAGTTTTGTGCATTGACGGAGCAAAAAAAATTTGTGGGTATGAATGTCACTATCCCACACAAACAAGCCATCATGCCGCTTTTGGATGAGATTGATTTAGTCGCTCAAAAAATTGGAGCTGTCAATACCATTAAATTTGTAAATGGAAAGTCCATTGGCTACAATACTGATGCTTATGGATTTGAAATATCATTACTAGATCTTATACAATCCCCAGAAAAAATAGATGGAGCTTTAGTTTTAGGAGCAGGAGGAGCGGCCAAGGCAGTTTGTTTTGTTTTGGAAAAACTAAATATTCCATATAAATTAGTGAGTAGGTCAAAAGGAGATTTTAGATACAACGATATCAACCAAGATGTCATGAATCGCCATCATTTGATCATCAATACAACGCCACTAGGCATGTCTCCTGATGTAAAAAGTGCCCCAGAAATACCTTATGAATGTCTGAATGAAAAATATTTTCTGTACGACCTTGTGTATAATCCTGAAAAAACCATATTTTTGACCGAAGGATTAGAAAGAGGATGTAAAATAAAGAATGGATACGATATGCTAATCCTCCAAGCCGAAAAAGCTTGGGACATTTGGAACCAACCGGAAACGTAAATATATGACAGAGCCCGAACCTTATCAAAATCTCAATTTTTCTGATACAGAGATAGCTTTTAGCAATAAATCAGACAAAGAACTCAAAAAAACTGCGTGGTTATTTAAGATGATGAATAATCAAAACCTTGTGAAAATTGGTTCAAAAATTGGTTTATTCGCCATAAAATTTAAAGTGCCATTTACAGAATTGGTTGTTCGGAATACGATTTTCCCACAGTTTTGTGGTGGTGAGAATCTATTGGATTGCCAGAAAACCATCGACAAATTATATGAATACGATACATTGACCATTCTTGACTATGGCGCAGAGGGCAAAAGTGATGAAGATGACCTCGACGCTGTAACGCAAGAAACCCTAAAAGCCATCGAAATGGCAGCATCCAATAATTCTGTACCCGTTGTAAGTACCAAAATTACAGGATTGGTAGATAATGTTATTCTCGAAAAACTCCATAAAGGGGACGAACTCAATGAAGGAGAAAAAAGAAAATACCAACATCTAGTTGAAAGGGTAGAAGAGATATGCGAGCGTGCAGCCGAACTCAGTGTAAGTGTATTTATAGATGCAGAAGAAAGTTGGATACAAGATCCGATAGACGAGCTAGTGATGCAGATGATGGAACGATACAACAAAGAAAAAGTCATTGTATACAACACCTATCAGATGTACATCTCCTACAAATTTGAGCATCTGAAGCGAGACCACCAAAGGTGTTTAGACAAAGGCGTATTATTCGGTGCTAAGCTTGTACGCGGTGCCTACATGGACAAAGAAAGAGCAAGAGCTGAAGAGATAGGTTACCCGTCTCCTATTCAGAAGGATAAAGCAGCAACGGATGCAGATTATAATGAAGCTATTAGATATTGCATTGATAATCACACTACCATATCGTCATGCTGTGCATCTCATAATGCTGAAAGCAATATGCTCCAAGCTCAGCTCCTTCATGAAAAAGGCATAGATAGGAATCACCCACACGTCAACTTCTGTCAGCTCTATGGCATGAGTGATAACATCACATTTAACCTTGCCAATGCTGGCTACAACGCTGCAAAGTACGTAGTCTACGGCCCTATAAAAGATGTCATCCCGTACCTAATCAGACGGACAGAAGAAAATGCTTCTGTCACAGGTGAGATGAGTAGAGAGTTGACCTTGGTGGATAAGGAGATGAGACGTAGAGGGATGTGATGAGAATGTTTTATCTGTAAAGGTGAAGATTTGCACATTTGCTTCACTGATGCTGTAATTGGTGTCCAAATTCATTTGGACAATATATAGCAAGTATATTATGTCAATAAAACATTTGTCCTTATTCCTTTCTGATGGTTTTGATGACAGCTTCTAACTCATCTAAAAGTTCTGCGCGGAAAGTTACATTGAGACCTTCGTAATACCAATCATTATGTTTCATGAAGAGTTTGCCAAATGATGTGGTATTTGTCTCCAGGTTATAATATAATATAGCTTCAATCTCGTCATTTAGACAAAATTCTTTTTTTAAAGCTAGATTTCCGGTCAATGATTGAGATAGGATTTGTAATTTGTCAGGGATTGGGGTAGCAAGTTTTTGTCCAAAATAAATCAATCCATCTACAGGAGAAGAATAGAGATAACTAAAATATAGATCCGTTCCAGATTTTTTTTCAAAAGTCGCACTTTCGTCTATAAGTAATCCATCTCCGGTGTACTCACTTGGAAACTGTATCGTATAGCCATCTTTAAAAGCTTCAGTGGGGAAGTTTGGGTTAGCTTCCATATTGATACAAATGATATTTGTATCGCTTGTTTTTTCTTCTTTAGTACAAGAAGCTACAAGCAACAT
>DAOLFJ010000416.1:0-3546 GCA_035326365.1 Saprospiraceae bacterium
CGGTTCAGAAGAAGTTCAGTTTTGGAGAGAATTGTACCAAATTTACCGATAGGCTATCTAATAGCCAGACCATCGGGTTCATGCACAAGTTTTACCATCCGTTCGCAACGAAAACAAAATTCACTTGTTAGGCTTGCTATAATATCTAATTAAAAAGAAATAAAAATATATGATAGCTGAGTTGGTAAGATCATCATTAGGTAGGTTGAGAATTGTAGCTTTTCTAGAAGGATGTTCTTTTTTACTATTGGGATTCACGATGATTTTAAAATATAGGTACGACATGCCTGGCCCAAATATGGTGGTAGGATCTGCGCATGGCGCTTTGTTTATTGCTTATGTCTTACTTTTATTACAAGTAGGTATCCAAAGAGATTGGTCTTGGGGCAAGATGATCTTAGGCTTGTTAGCATCCTTAATTCCATTTGGGACTTTTTATGCAGATGTGAAATTGTTTAGGGAATAGTTTAAACGTTCCATCAATTTTTACTTATAATTTTAAATAATAGTATTGAATAATGGGGCACTAAATTTGGTTAAACATTGAAATGTAAAAGTATGAGAAGTTTGTTCCTTCTGTGTGTAATACTTTTTTGCATCCTAATAATAGGGTGTTATGGTGGAATTGATGGGTTTACGAATTTGGGATCAAGAATGTTTAGCAAGGATATTTACGAATCAAAAAAACGAGATGTTTTTATCGAAGAATACAATATTTCCAATAAAGATGTTCCATTTTGTGATGAAAAGATTCAATTATTTGAAGCATGGAAGGAGTATGAATGGTCATATAAAAATATATTCCGACAAACACAAAAGTCTGATAAACAGATGACATATTTAAGTTTTAAATCAATTAAAGAAATCGATTTTGAAACTTTACGAAAAAATAATTATCCTTTCATTAATGGATTACATGGTAATGGAAAAGGAGGTGTTTTTTATATTAACTTTTATGATAATAGTGACTCAATAAATTTAGTTTTTTGTGACAAACAAAGAGTAATTATTACAAAAAGGAAATAAAACCAAATTTAGCTTCCTTAATTCCATTTGGGACTTTTTATGCAGATGTGAAATTGTTTAGGGAATAGCTCTTTTAAAGAAGTCATTGGATCACATTCACAAAGCGAATTAACCAAAAATGAAGAATTATCACATTTTATTTTGTTTAGTTTTTATTCTTAACTGTAATAATGTAGATCACAAACCTAGATTATTAAGCGCGTGGAAACTTTTGGGTTCAAAGGAAGTATTAGATTCAAATTATTTTGAGCTTTACTTTTATGATAATGATACAATGCAAATAATTAATGATTTTCACTATGTTAAATCAAAGTATAAATTGAGTGTAGATTCGCTCATTTATGATCAATATCGATTTTTTATAAGAAGAAATGAAAATAATGAAATTGAACTTTTTCAGGAAGACAAAGAAATGTTAACTTTTAAGGAGTATTCACTAGAGGCAATATGTCATAGTTCTTACACTTGGAGTAGGATTATGCACTTTAATGACACTATTAAAAACTTATATATAGAAGAAGAGATCCCAGTGGATATTCATCAATAATCAATAATTCGGGAAAGATTAAATCTATTCACAATCCCAAACCCAATCATCTAGCGGATACGACTTTGTTCTATAGCTATAATGCCACCATTCTGTCCTAATGGAGCCAAACCCATTTTCTTCCATAATCGACTTTAAGAGTTTACGATTTTTATTGATCTCTGCGGAATGGCCTGTATAGTCTTGATGCGCTTCCTTTCCGAAAAAATCATATGGCGTGCCCATGTCTAGGTCTTTGCCATTTTTGTCCACAATAGTTAGGTCCACTGCTAAACCACGACTGTGCATCGACCCTTTGTGTGGTGGTGTGACGTAGCTAGGATTGGGCATAATATCCCAAAGTCTTTGTTGGTAAGGTCTAGGTCTGAAACAATCAAATACTTTGAGTCTGTAACCATGTTTTTCCTTTAAGACATTGTGGATTTCTACCAGTTTAGCTGCTGCTTCAGGTCTCAAATAGCATTTTCCACAATCGTATATCTTCTTTTTGGTAAAATTGTCTTTAGTTGCATATTTGATATCGATAGCTATGCCCGTTGCCTTGTCTATTTCTTCCCAATCACTTGGGATAGCTTTTGGTGTGGGCTCCTTTTCTTCTACATTTTTCACAGGGGCTGCTTCTTGAACTTCTTCTTTTGTTTCTTCTTTGACAACTGCTTTTTCCTTTGTTTGAGCAGGTTTAGGTTCTTGTTTGCAATGAATGAAACAAATAGAAATCAATAATATAGTAGTAATATGTTTGATCATTATTTTAAGTTTTTTATCTCTTTCAATTTTTTATCAAACCACGCTATCTGTTTTGACATATATTTTTCTCTTTCAAATAACTTCTTGAACGCAGGCAAAAAAGTATTTCTTTTATATGGGAATGGTTTGTCTAGCCGATAGCCATCTTTGTCCACTAGGAGCAATTGTTCTACACTATTGCCTTGAATCATTAGTAAATAATCGTCTTGTGGGCCTTTTATACTTGGGTCTATTTCATTATTTTCATTTAGGAAAACATCTCTTCTACCAGCATTGAATTGTTTAAATAGAGAATCAGGAACGAAAAATACTTGAGAAGAAGTGTAGTTTGTCTTAAAACCATCCATAAGTATATCGAAATATGCTTGGTTTTCTGTGATAGTAGTTTCTAATTGTCTCTCAAATGATGCCCTAGCCTTTGGGTTCAGATTTGGTTTGGCGAGTGCTTGAGTTAGATAATTTATCTTCTTGCCGAATACAGGTACACGCACAAGAAGCGCAGTCTCAGAAGTGAGCATAGGTTTTTTCTCTATTTTTTCTTCTTGTTTGATAATAGGTAATTTGTCTGAATTGTTGTAAATTTCTAGCCCTGCTTTTGTCTTTCTTTTTCCCCAATTTGAGATCGGAATGCCTGCCCCTATCAATCCTGCGCCTGCGATCCCAAAGGTATATTTGTCCTTTTTCTCAAAAAATACATCATAAATATTGACAGCTATCAACGCTCCACCCGCGTATGTGAGTACTTTCCCACCGAAGTTTAATCTACGACCAGCCTTGTATTTTTTTAGTGCGGGATCTACCTGAGCCAGATAAGTTTTGAATGCTGACTTGTCTGTTTCGCTTCCATTATGATAATAGTCCGCCCCGAAGGTGGTAAATTCGATTCTGAGCGAATCCTTCTGTCCCACCGACTCCGAGATAAAGAATAATGATAAGCCAATGAAGATATATATGATCCTTGCCATGAAATACGATTTGTAATAAAACGGCAAAAATACGAGAATCCTTGTATTACGAGGTATAAAGATAGGGAAATGTGGTGAGTTGTATTTTGGGTGACAATGGGTGATAGCATTGTTGATATCACTTATCACACGATCACAAAATCACAAGATCACTCTATCAACAGTTCACCCGATCACAAAATCACTCGATCTTCACAACCTTATGTCTTTCGTTAACATCTTTGTTTTGTATTTCAAAAATATAAAGTGCGTTTGGTAGAT
>DAOLFJ010000417.1:0-3544 GCA_035326365.1 Saprospiraceae bacterium
ATGAAAAGTATGTAGATAGCATCAAACATTACAATGAAAATAGATATCAAAGCTGGTACAAAAAGTTAAACGATAGTGATAAAGGATTGAAAAATCAATGGCATCAAATCAATTTGGATCGTACGTCATGGGAAATAGCTAAAATGCCATCTTTGTGGAGTACATTTGATCCAAATATGAAACCAGGTGCTATATGGATGCATAAGTCATTTAATGTAAATAAAAAACAGGTAGGAAAAGCAGTAAGACTATTCCTTGGATGTATTGTGGATGCAGATTCTGTTTATATCAATGGACAGTTTGTAGGTACTACTTCATACCAATATCCACCAAGGAAATATGATATACCAGCTTCACTTTTGAAAGAAGGATTAAATGAAATAACTATAAGAGTCATAGACGAAAATGGTCGTGGTGGATTTGTAAAAGATAAACCTTACGAGTTTGTTTTCAAAGACAAAAGTAAGATCAAGCTTGAAGGAGAATGGCTTTACAAAGTTGGCTGTGAAGTAAATAAAATCGAGCCACATATATTCATCCAATGGAAACCATTAGGACTGTATAATGCCATGATTCATCCTTTATTCCACTATCCGATCAAGGGTGTGTTGTGGTATCAGGGTGAATCCAATGTAGGAAAGCCACAAGAATATTATGGTTTGATGGACGAATTAATCGGTAATTGGAGAACTGGTTTTGGTAATGCTGAACTGCCTTTTTATTACGCTCAACTGGCCAATTTTCTAGAAGAAAAAGAAATGCCTGTGGAAAGTAATTGGGCTTCACTCAGACAACAACAATTGAACATGCAGAAAATACCTAACACAGGCATGGCAGTCTCCATAGATATTGGCGAATGGAACGATATTCATCCATTAAATAAAAAAGATGTGGGAGAAAGATTAGCGCTCCATGCTTTAAAAAATCAATATGCCAAAAAGGACATCATTGTTTCAGGTCCTTTGGTAAAAAAGTATAAAGTCAATAAAAATAAAGTGACTTTGGAGTTTGATTTTGTCCAAAACGGCCTTCAAAAAGTCGATTCTTTAAAGTATTTTGAATTGGCTGGCGAAAATAAAAAATTTGCAAAAGCAGTAGCTATTATCAAAGGCAAGTCTATCGTTTTACAAAGTGATGAGATAGCTGCTCCAAAATATGTAAGATATGCTTGGGCGGATAATCCAGAAGGTGTCAATTTCTTCAATACGGATAGGCTGCCAGCTTCACCATTTGAGTTAAAACTTGATTTTTGAACAATTCCAATAATAACCAATGTACAAATATACCATCGGAATAGATTTTGGAACAGATTCAGTGCGAGCATTGGTGGTATCAACATTGGACGGTCAGGAAGTTGGTACCGCCATTTCATTTTACAAAAGATGGAAAGATGGACTTTTTTGTGAAGCTTCATTATCTCAGTATCGCCAACATCCATTAGATTACTTAGAAGCCATGGATGAAGTTTTGCTTCAGTCACTTGGTCAATTAAGTGAAGATATCAGAAAAAATATTGTGGGCATATCTGTGGACACCACTGGTTCTACACCGGTAGCTGTTGATAAAACAGGTACACCATTAGCTTTGTTAGACGAGTTTAAGGAAAATCCTAATGCCATGTTTGTTTTATGGAAAGACCATACAGCCAATAAAGAAGCAGCTGAAATCAACGAGTTGGCGCACAATTGGCATATCGATTATACCAAATATGTAGGTGGCGAATATTCTTCTGAATGGTTTTGGGCCAAAATACTTCATATCTTTAGAAAAGACGAGGAAGTAAGATCTTCTGCCTACTCATGGGTAGAACATTGTGACTGGATTTCTGCTTTTTTATCTGGGAATATTGATCCAACTCAACTTAAAAGATCAAGATGTGCTGCAGGCCATAAAGCAATGTGGCATCCTGAATTTGGAGGGCTGCCAGAAGAAGCTTTTTTCACTACTTTAGATCCATTACTAGCAGGACTAAGAGAACGTTTGTTTACAGAAACTTACACTGGTGATGTGTCTGTAGGAAATATAGATATTGAACTAGCAAACAAATATGGCTTATCACCCGATGTCAAAATAGGCGTTGGAGCCTTCGATTGTCATATGGGTGCTGTAGGTGCCAATATTCAGCCTTTTGATTTTGTCCGTGTGATGGGTACTTCTACTTGCGACATGGTCATCGTCGATCCAGAAATTGGTAATAAAACCATTGTCAAAGGCATCTGCGGACAAGTGGATGGATCTATTATTGCAGGAATGGTCGGAATGGAAGCGGGTCAGTCGGCGTATGGCGACTATTACGCATGGTGGCAAAATCTAATGCTTAAACCTGTAAAAGATCTGCTAGGTGAAGAAGCGGCATCAAATTTACTAGAAAAGTTGATCCCATATTTGTCTGAAAAAGCTTCTTTAATCGAAGTGAAATCAACAGATCCAGTAGCCACAGATTGGATTAATGGAAGACGAACGCCTGACGTAAATCATACGCTTAAAGCAACTTTCACGGGTCTAGATCTCAGTGTGGATGCTGTCCGATTTTTCAAAATGATCGTGGAAGCCACTTCTTTTGGGTCTCGGGCTATTTTAGAGCGATTTGTTACACAAGGCATTGACATCAAACAAGTGGTAGCTATTGGAGGTGTCGCTAAAAAATCTCCTTACGTTATGCAAACGTTATGTGATGTAATAAATATGCCTATAAAAGTAGTGAAATCCGAACAAGCTTGTGCGCTAGGAGCAGCCATCAACGCGGCAGTAGCAAGTGGTTTGTATTCTGATGTAAAAACAGCGCAAAAAGTTATGTCTTCACCAATAGAAATAGAATATACTTCAAGAGAAAGTAAGGTCAATATTTACAATACTTTATATCAAAAATACCTCGAAATAGGCAAATATTCATTTTAATATGGCTCAAACAAATCCACTTTATGAAATTTGGTTCATCACGGGCAGTCAAACACTTTATGGTGATGAAACTTTAAAAAAAGTAGCTGAAAATTCGGCTCTAATCTTATCTTATTTGAATGGAAAAGGTCTGCCTATTAAGCTTGTCTTAAAGCCGACAGCCAAATCGACAGAAGAAATAAGCAATTTGTGCAGAGAAGCCAATTATTATAAAAACTGTATTGGCATCATTACATGGATGCATACCTTTTCTCCAGCCAAAATGTGGATTTCAGGACTCAAAAACCTTCAAGTTCCGATACTTCATTTGCATACGCAGTTCAATCGAGATATTCCTTTTGATACAATTGATATGGACTTTATGAATCTCAATCAGTCAGCACATGGTGATAGAGAATTTGCCCATATCTTGAGTAGAATGAATTTACATCGCAAAATTGTCGTCGGTCATTACCAATCTGATAGTGTCATTTCCAAAATTCAGGATTGGATGAGATTGTGTATCGGTAAAGAAACTATTCAAAATTTAAAAGTAGCAAGGATTGGTGACAATATGCGTTATGTTTCTGTAACAGAAGGAGATAAAGTTGCTGCCGAAATGCAATTTGGTTTTTCTGTCAATACCTATGGCGTTGGTGATTTGGTA
>DAOLFJ010000058.1:0-18895 GCA_035326365.1 Saprospiraceae bacterium
AACTTGTTTGCAACAACTTATTTTTTCTTGCAAACAAGTTTACAAGTCCAGTAGAAACAAGTTTCCAAGTCCAATAAAAGAAAATGGAGCGATATCAAAGACAAATCATACTATCACAATTTGGTCCTGAAGGCCAAGCTAAGCTCGCTACTGCCAAAGTATTGGTGGTAGGTGCAGGTGGTTTGGGTTGTCCAGTTTTGATGTATCTTGCGGCTGCTGGTGTGGGCCAATTGGGTATAGTGGATCTAGACGTAGTCAGTCTATCTAATCTCCAAAGACAGGTTTTGTACAAAACAGAAGATGTGGGATTACCAAAAGTAGAAAGGGCGAAACATTATCTTTTGGAAATGAATCCTGAGATAAAAGTCACATCGTATTTTACTTTTCTAACTACAGAAAATGCATTAGAAATTATAAGTGATTATGACATCATAGTAGATGCCACTGATAATTTTCCGACGAGATATCTTCTCAATGACGCTTGTGTGATTTTAGACAAGGTTTTAGTATATGGTGCCGTATCTAATTTTGAAGGACAATTGGCTGTTTTTAATGCTGACTTAGGTGATGACAAAAGATCGTCAAATTATAGAGATATTTTTCCCAATCCACCTATGGAAAATGAAATAGGCAATTGTGCAGAAATTGGTGTGTTGGGTGTTTTGCCTGGCACCATAGGATGTATTCAAGCAAGTGAAGTCATAAAGCTGATAACAGGCATTGGTAAACCATTGGTCAATCAATTACAGACTCTCAATCTACTTACCAATCATTGGCAAACATTTACAATCCAAGATTCTGCTGAAACTCGGTCATTGATACCAAAGGATACAATGAGTTATAAAAATAAAGATTACAGTCTTACTTGTAGGCCACTTCAGAAAATGGAGATAGATGCAGCGGATTTTCAATCTTATTTTGATAAAGAAGATGTAGTTTTTGTAGATGTACGAGAAGCCTTTGAAAAACCTGAGATTGATCATTTTCACTATCAAAAACATCCACTTTCTGCATGGGAAAGAGCAGTACCTAATTTTCAGGAAAGCACCATCATCTTATTCTGTCAATCAGGCAAAAGAAGCTTGGATGCAGCGAAAAAAATGTCAGAATTTTCTAAAGGCAAAACTATTTTAAGTTTAAAAGGTGGTATCTTGCACTGGCAAAATAAGTATCAAAACATTACTAATGAGTAATCAAAAAATAAAAAACATCTTCATTCAAGGCGCTATTTTGCCCTCATTTATCATGGATAGCATCCAAAAGCATAGCACCAAAACTGGTATTGGTGCTCATAATATATTTCTCGGTCAGATACGTGCTGATGAGAAAGATGGACATCAAGTCACAGCCATTCAATATACCGCGTATGAAGAGATGGCACTAGAAAAAATGGCTATTATCAGAGAAGACATCTTTGCTAAATTTCCGCTTACTTGTTTGCACGTTTACCATAGTCTTGGTTTGGTGCCTACAGGTGAGATTTGTTTGTTTGTATTTACATCAGCGGCACATAGGAAAGAAGCCATAGATGCTTGTGAAGAATTGGTAGAAAGGATAAAATCTGAACTTCCTATTTGGGGCGAAGAAATATTTGATAACGGATCTCAAACTTGGAAAATAAATAAATAATGGTCGATATCACACATAAAAATAATACCCTACGTAAAGCCATTGCATCTGCTACGGTCACGGTCTCAAAACCTGAAACAATAGATATGATTATCAATAAATCGATACCCAAAGGCGATGTTTTTGAGTTTTCAAAGGTAGCGGGACTTTTTGCAGTCAAAAAAACCAGTGAAGTGATTCCCGACTGTCATCCACTGCCCGTAGAATACACCAATATCAGACACCACATAGAAGGGCTGACGATCAAAATAGAAGTGGAAGTTCATACCATATACAAAACAGGAGTAGAAGTGGAAGCGATGCATGGTGCAGCGATTGTGGCATTAACCATGTACGATATGCTCAAGCCTATTGATAAAGGTATCGAGATATCTACCATTAAACTAGAGTCAAAAACTGGAGGCAAATCTGATGCAAAAATCAATAGCGAAGTTCCGCTCAATTGTGCAGTGATCGTTTGTTCGGATACTATTTCTGCTGGTCAAAATGTAGATGCTTCAGGAAAATATTTGGCTGGCAAACTAGAAGAGATGGGTTGTAAGTTGATGCATTTTGACATCATACCTGATGAGGTCGAACTCATTCGCGCATCAGCGCAGCATTTTAGTGATGTGGGTGCGGACTTATTGATTTTTGTAGGAGGTACAGGACTATCGCCACGAGATGTGACACCACAAGCCGTAGCACCATTGATAGAGATAGATGTACCTGGTATCATGGAGCGATTGCGCAGTTATGGTCAGGATAGAATGCCATATGCTATGTTTTCACGTGGTATTTCAGGATTTATTAAAGATACCTTGGTAATCACGTTGCCAGGCTCTCAAGGAGCTGTGAAAGATGCTGTTCAAGCGCTTTTCCCACATGTGTTTCATGTATTTAAAGTGCGTGGTGGGTATCGGCATGAGTGAAGGATATTACGCAAATCATCATGTTAATTGATTCTACTATATTAGATTTTTATCGGCTGATCATTACCTTATAATTAACGTTAGAAATATTTAAAAAATAAAGTCCATTAGGATAAAAATAATCCACTTTTATTGAGTTTTGGCCAGCATTAATATTCCCAGAATGAAGGACACGGCCGTGGATATCAATTAATTTATAACTTGTATTTTCTGTAGTGTTTATTTCGACAAAATCACCAAAGATAGGATTGGGGAAAATGTTTATTTTTTGAGTATCGAATGATGTAGTAGCACTTGATATAGATGCACAAACTATTTCTTCTCTTGTATGATGCTGATAGATATTATTTTGAATGTCAAAGTAAACATCTTTTGCCCTTCCTTCTCCGGTTTCTGTATATTCAAAAGTGTTTTTTGCATATTCTTCCCATTCATCTGTTTCTAGATTGGAAATAAAATTAGTTCGGGAAGTAAGATTATAATCATTGTCATATTCAAAGGTTGTTCTACTTTTGAAAGATAAGGATTCACCGTTATTATTCCAAGTGTACAAATGAGATGATATTTTATTGAAGTCCGTATCGTACTCATTGGTCGTTTTTTCTCTGTAGTAATATTCGTTTTTTTCTTCATCCCAAACCTGAAATAAGTCTTCCGTTATTTTATTTTTTGAGTTGTAACTGTATTCGTATTTGCTCAGATTTATCCAATCATTTTTTGAAATGTCCCATTCCTTGATATCGAATTCTTTTTCAAGCCCATTTTCATTATAAATTTTATGATATTTATTTTGGTTGACCCATGTATTTGTGTTTTGATCGCCTATTTGTTTAGTGTATTCTGTAATCTTATTTTTATCATTATATTGATAATTTAATTTGTTTATTTTAAGCCAAGTACTTGAAGACTTATCCCAATTTTGAGTTATAATTTCAAGGGTATTGCCATTTGCATCAATCATTCTTTCAGTTGTAGATTTATTGACCCAACTATTCGTTTGGGTTTCCCAAATTTGGCTAATTGAGGTTGTTTTATCATCTGTTTTTTCGGAACTGAATTTACTTTTATTTACCCACTCATTGCTTGTATCAGACCATTTTTGGCTTAAACTCATTTTTATACTATTCTGATCATGATATTCATAGATATCTAAAGATTCATTAATGAGTTCATTGGTATTTGTGCTAAGCCTTTGCGTTAAATCTTCAATTAATTGTTCGGTTGCATTGTATATTTTTTTATTAGAATAGATTAATTTCCAATCATTTTGCATGTCTAACCATGAATAACCAAATATCTGCGTTTCATTTTGGTTAGCATCATATTCGGTGGTAGTATAAATTTGATTATGCCAATTTTCATTTTCCCATTTTTGTCTTAATCTTTTTATTTCATTTTGATTGTCATCAAAGGTTCTGATATCTCTTTTTGTTGGGATTTTGATATTTGAGCCAATTTCAAAAGTGAAAGAAGTAATGGTATCCATGCTACATTGTGCCGATACTAGGTTAACCAAAATCAGACATAAAAAAATCAATTTCGTTTTTTTGTGCATGTTATTCATTTTAATCGTTTTAAGTGTTACATAAGTTATGAAGAGATAAATTTTCTTTCTTGTAAATTTTATAGGAACAAAGATAGTTTTGTTTTTCCAATTATCAACAAAATACTTTAAAATTTATATGGTTATTTACATGTAAGATTGAGTCCACTCCTGAAATACTCAAAATTAAATAATCAGATATATATTACTAGACACATAATTTTAAGCTCTTTATTATCAATTTAATTAATCAATAATATTCTTATTTTTCTGTCAAATGCTTTTTCTGAGTAGACTTAACCTTAAAGTATTTTATCTTAATTTTTCAATTCGCATTTTATTCTAACAGGATAAACCCTGAATAGACGTAAATTTGTATTAAACGAGATAAGCCTTAGTATTGACTCCATTTTCAACAATTTCAAATTGTTAAAACAATTCTTCCTTGCAATTATAAATGAATTTTTACCTTTGCGCTTCATTTTGTAAATACACCATCAAAACACATCACCATGGACACTATCATAGAGCATTTGATTCAAGAAGAGTTGCAACGTCAGAGACAAGGTATTGAATTGATTGCTTCAGAAAATTTTACTTCTCAGGCTGTTATCAATGCAATGGGTAGTTGTCTTACCAATAAATATGCGGAAGGATACCCTGGCAAAAGGTATTATGGTGGCTGTGAAGTCGTGGACAAAATAGAGCAAATTGCCATCGATCGACTTTGTACGCTTTTTGGTGCGGAATATGCCAATGTACAACCACATTCAGGTGCACAAGCCAATGCTGCCATATTTTTAGGAGTGCTTCAGCCAGGAGATGCCATTTTGGGATTTGACTTATCGCATGGTGGTCACTTATCTCATGGTTCGCCTGTGAATTATTCAGGTAAGGTGTATCAAGCTAATTTTTATGGTGTAGAGCAAGAAACAGGTCGTATAGACATGGACAAAGTCGCTGCCAAGGCTCGTGAAGTTCAGCCAAAACTGATCATCTGTGGTGCTTCGGCATATTCTAGAGATTGGGATTATAAAAGATTTAGAGAGATCGCTGATGAGGTAGGCGCGCTTTTATTGGCAGATATTGCCCATCCTGCTGGATTGATAGCGGCAGATTTGTTGACAGATCCATTGCCACATTGCCATATTGTATCATCTACGACTCACAAGACACTGAGAGGTCCGAGAGGTGGTATCATCATGTTGGGCAAAGATTTTGCAAATCCATGGGGAAGAACGACCAAAAAAGGTGATCCTATCATGATGTCAACGATATTGAATAGTGCCGTATTTCCTGGTATGCAAGGTGGCCCACTAGAGCATGTCATTGCCGCCAAGGCGATTGCATTTGGCGAAGCATCTCAAGATAGTTTTAAAGAATATGGTAAACAAGTCATTGCCAATGCAAGTGTAATGGCAAGAGCATTCAAAGATCGTGGGTACCAAATCATCTCAGGTGGCACAGACAATCATATGATGCTCATCGACCTAAGAGCCAAATCAGCAGATATCTCTGGAAAAGATGCAGAAAATGCCCTAGTTAAAGCAGATATCACCATCAATAAAAACATGGTACCATTCGACAGTAGACCTGCATTGCATACATCAGGTATTCGTGTCGGTACAGCAGCAGTGACTTCGCGTGGGTTTAAGGAGGCAGATTGTGAGCAAGTAGTGGAGTGGATAGATGCTGCTATTATGAATAAGGACAATGAAAGCATGCTTACCGATATTCGTCATAAGGTGAATGGTTTTATGGCTAATTTCCCTTTGTACACATCATAAATTTTGCATTTAAGAATAGTTAGGAACTTTCTTAGTTTTAAGGTTGTTATTTCTATAATAATTAAAATACAAACTTAGTACTTTTTTTTTATTTAATTTGTCATCTATAGTTTATGTACTTTGATAAAGAAAATGACATCATGGCCCAATTACTTGATCTACCATCTGCACCTCAAGTGCTAGAAAGGTTCAAAGTAGCATTGGACAATGAGAAGATAAAAAGAAAACAATTTTATGCTGATATAGACGATGATATGAAAGCCGAGTTTATCAATGGCGAAATCATCATTCATTCCCCAGTAAAAAAAGAACATACCGATACGACTTATTTGATCACTCAATTAATGAGAAATTTTGTCGTGATCAATGAACTTGGTTATGTGGGCTATGAAAAGGTTTTGAGTGCATTTACACGCAATGATTATGAACCTGATGTGGTCTTTTTTAATGCTGAAAAAGCCAAAACATTTAAAAAAGGCATGTGGAAGTTTCCCATTCCAGATCTCATCGTAGAAGTGGTGTCCAAATCCACAGAACAAAGAGACCGAAATCTCAAGTTTCATGATTATGAGTCTCATGGAGTGACCGAATATTGGATCGTAGATGCTGATAAAGAAACGGTAGAGCAATATTTACTTGTAAAAAACAAATATACACTGCATTTCAAAGCTACCAAAGGCAATATAGAGTCCAAGGCCATCAAAGGATTTACAGCTGATATTAAAGCTTTTTTTGACGAAAGTCTTTGTTTGGTGGAGCTCAAGAGGATGATTGGGTAATTAGTAGAACAAATTGTTTTTTTATGATATAATCAATTTTTTGCTTTTGAATCTTCGATTTGGCTACAAGCACACTAAAAATTATATTTATAGACAAATTAAATGTTCAATAAGGCTGTAACGATACAATAATATGTACTTATAGCCAAATTGAAATTAAGTTATCAAAGCTATTCCTTAAATCTTTCAAATATTTTATACCAATAAGTTTACTAAGATTCAAGCTTAGAACACCCTTATTGTTTGGGAGTAAGATTGTTTTTTTGGATTATTCACTTAGTCGTAAATAAACAAAGTCAAATCTCGGATGTTAGACAATCCTTCTATAATTAATAATAAAAGGTAAATGACGCTTGATTATGTACCATTCGAAGAGATTGATAAAAATAAATGGAATGGCAATGTGCATTATTCGCCAAATGGAAATATATATGGCTATCATTGGTATCTAAAAAGTGTGATAAAAGAATGGGATGCCATCATAGAAGGTGATTATCAATCTGTCATGCCTATTCCCAGACGACCGTTGACTGCTTTTGAACAATCGCTTCTGCCTTATTTGGGTCCTTACACTGTTAATGGATATTCTGGTCAACGTGCTCAATCATTTTATAAGACATGGAAAGAACATTCCAAAAATAGTTATTATGGTTTTAATGATAGATTCGGAAAACTGATAGAAGTCGAAGATGAAAAACTCATTGTAAAGCATCGACATTATATAAATCTACAGCCTTCTTATGATCAGATAGCGGAGCGATATCAATCGAAGGCACATCAGCTGCTCAATGATGCCACACTTCAGACTTATGTATATGGTAGTGATATCAAACCTGAGATATTGATTGATAATGAACATCTTGGCGAAGTCGAGAAGAGCATTTTGTATAGAATTATGTATAATGCCATACAGCGTAGTGTGGGTTGGAGTCTAAAAGTAGAAAACAAAAAAAGTGGTGCTGTAGCAAAATCATTTTTCATAAGTGATAAAAGCGGAATTTACGAAATATTCTCATCAAGTCAGAACGATGAAACCAATCATCTATTAATGCTAGATACATTATTAAGGAGCAATGCGGGAAAACCTATGAAACTGTACACGCATCCGAATGGTGAACGAATCAATACACTTTTGGGTGGTGAAATCCTAGAAATTATGGTCGCGGAAACTTCAAAAAAACAATTTATGGCTGGAATAAAGTCATTTTTCGGACTGAAATCATAACAAATTGATAATCTTCAAAGAGCGCTAGAAAGTGGTTAGTGTCAGATAATGTCAAAAATAAATTTGCCAAATTTTGATTTTAAGTGCCCATTTGTCAAAAAAATTGCAAAAAAAAACCGTTCAATTAACAAATTTACTTCATGTATTAACAAGTGTTCTTTAATGAATTAATTAACATTCAAAAAGACTATATCTATGTAATCAACTGATAATCAGATATATGCAATAATTAAATATACCAAAAAAAACTTTAAAAATGTGGATAAAAACTTTTTTCAAAAAGATACCAGCCAATGATATTTATCTATATTTACACCGTAATTTAATCCTGTACTCAGTAAACATATATGGAAAACAAAATAAAACGAGATTCGGCCCTGATAAACCTTGTGTCTGAATTTGAGTGCAAATTTGAGCAAGGAGAGGTTGGTTACGTGGACGAAAAAGTGTTCCTCCAACTTTTAGAATATTATGAAGACGAGTATTTATTTGACAAAGCATTGGAAGTCGTAGATTATGCCATTGCTCAATATAAATACAGATCGGAATTTTACATCATTAAAGCTAGACTCCTTTTGTCCAAGACGAAGGTAAAAGATTGTCTAGCGTTACTCGAGATTGCTGAAAATATTGCCCCATTCGAGAGAGAAATCTCCATCATCAGAGCAAGAGCACACGCCATAAATAAAGATTTTACGGCAGCACATAATATACTAGATGATCTGAAACTCGGAGCAACAAAAAGTGACTCTGTAGATATCCTGATCGCTGAGTCTTTTATATACGAACATATGAAAGACTATAATGCCATGTACGACGCGCTTTCTAATGCTGTCCTCATTGACACCAAAAATGAAGAAGCCATGGAGCGCATATGGATAAGTGCAGAATTGTCTAGAAGGTACGAAGATAGTGTACAGTTGCACCTGACGATTATAGATAAAGACCCGTACAACTACCAAGCTTGGTATAATCTAGGACACGGATATAATTGTATATGGGAATACGAAAAAGCGATCGATGCACTTGAGTATTCATTTATCATCAATCCAGAGTTTGAAAGTGGTTACCTAGATTGTGCGGACACGTGTCTCCAGATCAGAAATTACGAAAAAGCCCTTGAGATTTATATCGAAGCCAACAATAAATTTGGTCCGAATAATGAATTGATGGTCAATATCGCACATTGTTATATCTATCTCAATAGAATTGGTATCGCTAAACAGTGGTTGCTAAAAGCGATCAAACTAGATGGATTTAATGACGAAGCTTACTTCTTGCTAGGTGAGTGCTATTCTCGTGATCAAGTTTGGTACAATGCAATCAATGCATACCACAAAGCCATAGACCTAGAGGACAGAAGAGAAGAGTATTATCTAGGTCTTGCAAAGGCTTACCTTGCAGTAGAAGATTATAATAAAGCAACGGTCAACTTCCAAATGGCGACGCAAACTGGTCCCGAAGATACATTGTACTGGAAAGAGTATATCTGTTTTCTGATCAAAATGGGATTGCACGAAGAGGCTATCCAAGTATTAGACGAAGCAGAAGATCATACATATGGTCCAGACTTGCTTTATTGCAGAGCAGTGACGGAGTACTTCCTAAAGAATAAGGTAGATTGTCTAGAATTGTTAGAAGAAGCATTGATGGAAGATTATGATCAGCACACCTTAATTTTTGAAATCGCACCGGAGTTGAAACTCGATAAAGAGATCAACTCTATGATAAAATATTTTGCAGACTAATCTCGGTCTGAACAAGAATTTTACTCTTTTAATAACCAAGACTGAAGGGCATTTCTTTTGCAAAAAAGAGTGCCCTTTTTTATTGATGGAAGGTAATAAGAAAATCTTTCATTGTCTATAAGAGAGAAATTTTATAACTTATTTATCTTTAGATTCCAAAGATTCATTAATCCCTATTTTTAGATTTACTAAGATTTTAATACAATATTCTACTGTCCATTCATTTTTTATACTCCTGTCATCAGCTATGGGGGATTTTAGAATGTTTTCAGCACATCTATAATTCTAGATTGTAATCGCTCTGATTTGGCGGCAATATGTGCAATATTTCTACCCATTACCCGAGCAGAAACCATCAATGGTTCAAATCCTTGTTCGATAAATGTGTCATAATGGTTTTCTACAATGTCATTATATGCTATCTCGCTATAAGATTTGATAATAAGAAGTATATCGCTCAAGTCATTATTTCTTTCATCTGGTCTGTCACTCCATGACACAAGTTTAAGAATAATCATACCTTGCAGCGTAGGAATATTGGCAATTTTATCTTCTATTGGCACCGTTGCATGAGCTGATAAAACTTCTTTAAACCCTAAAACATTAAGATCTATATTCCTTTCTTTAAAGTTAAATGTATCCTTTTGTTCGACTTCTCCAAATGGCAATAAGTCTATGGCCACCATATATTGTTCATGATACATTGTCCATGGTGCCTTCACTTTATTATATCCTTTATGCTCCAGTGCTTTTACTACATCCTCGAATTGGTTAATTGATGAAAGCATGATCGCAAAATCAATATCCTTAGTACCACGCGATGGCTTGATATTACTTTTCAACAATTCTAAAGCTACCGCACTTACCCCAATCAAGTAATATGGGATATTCTTTGAAGTTAAGACTTCATCAATATCATCAAACACTTCTTTAAAGAATGGAATGGCAAGCTCCTTATATGTTTGGTTCGATGTATTTTTCATATATTATTTTTGCTGTTTCTTGACACCTTTTGTCTGTGGTAGTAATTAAATCTGCATATATCAATAATGGCGGCGCCATAGTTCTATTGTGATCTGGTAAATTCCAGAATTTCTCGAAGACGTTTATGTTACCTTTATTATTCGGTATTAATTTATAATTTCTAACCAAATCATTGGGTAACTCTGCTGTGAACATGGTATAAAGTTCTGGTCTTAAATGATTTGTAAGCAAGTCTCCCGCAGGTTCGCCTGTCCAATAAGTTTCTGTTTCTTTTAATTTTATCTCCTTCCATTCTTTTTGAGTGGTATCAGTTGCAAAAGAATATCTACCTTGATATAATGCAGGTTTCAATTTTTCGACATACCCAATCAACCATCTATCTAATAGTTCTTTTTTGTTTGTGATTTTGTATTGATCTTTGGTCAATTGAATCAGAAAACCTATTTCCTTCAAGCCTGTAAAAACATAATTTATATTTCCTAAAGCAACATTACATTTTGCTGCAATTTCTCGATATGGTTTGTTGATCAAGTCTTCCTGCACAAGCAGATGGAAAATAACTTTTAATCCTGTTTTTGTAAAAGCTCGGTTGGTAGTCTCGTTGGTATTTTTTATAGGTGGCTGTCCATCTACAAATAATAAAATACCTTCATTTTTGATAAATAAGTTGCCGTTAGCTTCTATATAAGGTATGTTTATTTTTCGAAGCTCGACTCTCATTTCAGGAGTTAACTTTTGTGATATTAATAATAATGGACGGTTAGCACTGTTTTTAAGAATAATGATATTGTCTAATTGATGCGCTCTTATTTCTTGTTTTATTTCCATCAAATATTCCACTGTTTTCCCCGCAATTGTCATTTTCAAGGTACCATCATACCAAAAATCTTTATGCTTTATTTCATTTTGTTTCCAAGTGATATCGGCGTCAATACTATTTTTTACATTTGTGACAGCTGTGTCAACAATCTCTAAATCTACCATGTTCATTTTATTTTAGTGTTCACAAAACGTGAACATACGAATATTGTGAACAAAAGTAAGGTGTTTTATGATAATTGTCAAGGATACGTCGATAAAATTTATTTTTCATGTACAAAACATATTATAATTAATAATAATGTATTAATTTTGTGTTTTCAGAATTTTATCATATAAATTTGTTCGAAGATGAAGCCAATTGTCACAGAAGATGCCACTCAAAAACTCAGAGATTTGATCGATGCCACCGAAAAAGAATTCAACCACGAATTGAAGATCACTCCCGGCGAAGCAAAACGTATCGAACTCATCAGAAGGATGAAGGAAGATACCGACAAAAAAGAATATATGATTATGTTTAATGGACTGATCATTGCGCTGCTTTTGACAGGTCTTGTGCATTTTTTCTTTTATAAATCTGTCTTTACGCTCATAGGTGTTGTGATAGGATTGGTCTATTATCTTTTTACAAGACAAAAACTCAAAGTTGCTACCTACCAACTTGCAGAACATAAAAACAACTTTGACAAATACCTTTGGGAAGGATATCACCTCAAAGAAATGAGATATTCCGCAGTAAAACTTGCTTACTTCCTTTTCTTCCCGCTTGTGGCTGTGTTTTTTACAGACATTATGTCTACTCGTGCAGAAGGATTGTCTATATGGGTAAGCGTGTGCATTGCCGCAGGTATCAGTGCGATAGGATGGTTTATCTTTTTTGCAGATGACAAAAACATGCTCGAGACCATCGAGTCTGATCTGAATTCATTGCAATATTTGTAAGAAAAAGTGATACAGTTTACTTCACTGTACGACCACTAGCTCTATTGGAACTAACTTTTGTATTGTTCTTTTTGTCTAAGTCCACCATCAGGTAAGCAAATGCACTTTCATTGGTCGTTTTATAGACTTTATCTCCATAAGTGACACTGCCATATCGTCTATCCCAATCTTTTGCAAGAAGGACATATCTTCCATTTACTTTTTCAGAAGGACCGAAGACTAAATATTTACTATCATCTTTGGCATCAAAACCTACGGCATAATGGTTTTTTGTAGGAGAAAATAGGAATGCGCCTTTTGTTCCTTTTTTGATGATGACTTCTTCTACTTCGCGACCATCGACCATCTTTATTTTACCATTCGTAATGACAGACTCACCACGACTGATATCTCGCCACAAGACGATGTCATTAGATAGATAGAATTGAATCTTTCGTAATTCACTATCTGACCATCGGTTGTCATCGTGTATATCTTTAGTGTAATATTTGAGTGTAGGTGCACAAGATGCTAAGGTTGCTACGATGAATGCAAAAATGATTGTTCTCATGATGATTTGTTTTTAAAATTATATCAAAAAAACGGTTTTCTTGCCGAAATGTACTGATCATTAAGAGAGTTTAACACCGACATTAACCTTTTGATAAGAATCGATGGACTTTGTTTTACCTTTTCTGTGCAAAAAATTCCGTCATCAAGGCGGCACATTCATCATGTTTGATACCGTATTCGAGTTTCGTTTTGGGATGTAAGAGTTCTTTGCCATAACGCATAAAACCACGTTTTTCGTCACTTGCACCATAGACGACACGATCTAGCTGCGCCCAAGCTAGTGCGCCTGCGCACATGATGCAAGGTTCGAGTGTAACGTATAATGTGCATTCGTGCAAGTATTTATTGCCAAGGTATGAACTTGCCGCTGTGATAGCCATAATCTCCGCATGAGCTGTGACATCATTGAGAATTTGGGTTTGATTGTGTGCACGAGCGATAATCTGTTTTTGGCAAACGACTATGGCTCCCACAGGTATTTCTCCCGCGTCTCTTGCTTTCTCTGCTTCACGGATTGCTTGAGTCATAAAATAGTCATCAGAATAAATGGACAACATTGGCCTGGTTTTTAAAAATGAAACTGCAAGAAAAGGAAAATATTTATGGATGGGAATAAAAATGATTAGATTTTTCAAAAGCTATGTTTCTATATTCGAAAAAACCCTTAGAAATTTCTTCCTAAGGGTTTGACAAATTCGTAGATGGGTTTTGCTATTTTGTTATTGCAGTTTTATGATTTTGTGTGTAAAATGTATTCTATCATTTTGAGAAATCTTCAGGATATAAAATCCATTATTGAGCGTGTTAAGATCAACCATACCATCCGAGTAGACGATACCAGAAAGCAATGTTCTGCCTGCGGCATCCGCCACTTCGTACTTGGCATCTGATTCAAGGCCAACTATTTGAATATTGTCAAAGAAAGGATTTGGTTGGACTTTTAGATTTGAAAGTGGATTTTCAGATACACCATTTGTAATTTTTAGGTCCCAATGTAGGTTTACTGTGGCAGGATCAGATACACCACTTTGTTTGATTGCATTGTGTACTTCTGGATTTAACTCTAAGATACTGCTTAGGACGGAGTTTTTGTTTGAAACAAATTCAAATTTGAATAGCGGATCATTATTTCTAAGACCTACACCTTGTGGAAAAGCACCGATATCAGCTCCCCAAGAAATTAGAATTTTATCTTCTGTGATTACAACATTTTTTGAAGGGTCGAATCCTGGTAGTAAGTCGCTAGTTACATTAGAAACTGATATGCCTTTATCTTTAATGAGATATTCTAGTTTAACTGCGACTAGGTTTTGATTACGGTCACTTGTAAAGGTCGTTTCATATTTTTCACCATTATTTAAGGAGCCATCTTCTGCTTTTAGCACCGTGTAGGCAGGACTATTTACAAATCCATCTTGATAATAACTACCATTTATGTCACCCATTTTTATACCTACAAATTCATTACCATAAATTAGATCTTTTGTGTTTATGTAATATGGAATGCCAGACAAACCACCATTAGGGAAATCATAATTTTTATCAACAAATGACCATACTAAATCATCTGGCCACGTGGACACACCGTCTAGAAATTTTCTAAATTCTATGAGATCGTTTACTGTAACTGCACCATCTCTATTGACATCGGCAGAAATTTTTTGATAAGGATTTAATTCAATAAAGCCCAAAACCGCTTCATAAAGCAAAATTATATCCAAAATATCTACTCCATCTTGAGCGTTTCCAAGTTTTGAAGGTGTAATAGTATATTCAATATTAGGATCAAAAGTCAATGTAGCACATCCTGTTGCGTCTGTCATGCCTAGTCCCATGTTCACGTCATTGATAGGTTCAACGTAATATGTAAATGCACAGACTTGATTGATAGTTTCAAAATTAAGTGTAATATTTTGAACATAAGTACTATTTATTCCAGACACCCAATTAAATACATTCCAAGTTCTTTCTATCAGCTTAGTATCTTCATCAATATTTGTGACCACATCATAATAAGTTATTTGATATGCAGATGAGCAATTTTCTATCAGTCTCGGTTCTACATTGTTTGGATGGACATCAGGGTTTGTTCTTAATGCAATGAGTGAGATGGTTGAATTATTTACAGTAATATCTGCAGGCCATTCTATAGCATCAGTGTCTGTATGTCCAGAAGCACAATTTCCGAATGGTGTATTCCAAGGTAGCGTATCGCAAATTTCAAGACCATTAGCATAAACATTAAATATTTGTGTATATTGATACAAATTGCTATTTAAATAATTCAATACGTTCCATGTTCGTAATATTTTTTTACTTTGCGAAGGTGGTGGTGCTAATCCTATTACTAAATCTGTGTATGTCATATATATTACAGGACAGTCATAATTTATAATTTGAGGTCTCACATTTGCAGAAGGTACACCATGTATTATTTCTAATTGTTCAGGTGAAATTTGATTTGCAGTATTACCTTCACAAATATAAATATCAAAATCACAGGGCCAATCTAAATTATCACTGTCCGTATATCCAGATCCGCAGATGCCTGTGTTCCCATTTGGACAAAGTGTATCACACACTACAAATGGAGCATCACAATCTTGAGTTTCATTAACAATAATATAACCCCAACATGAAACACCAGTATTCTCTTCTGTTACTTTAAAGCTTATCATTTTACCTGCATCGTCCCAGTCTATTACAGGCAAAGGAAAATCTACACCATTATGTGAAAGTACTACTTTGAAAATGGAATTGCAACTATAATTTCCTGCAAGTACCATTTGCGGTGTAATGGTGATTGACGAAGTAGGGTTTACCTCCAATTTAATCTGGTCATTACAGGCGATGGCTCCATTCATATTTACATTCGTAGTAGTATGACTCACTTGGGTAGTAGCACTGACTATATTTCCCCCCATATCAGTTACAATCAGTCTCACTGTAGTCGGATTTGGACTATCACAATTGATCTCATTGGGGATTACTTGAAGTGATTGTATCTCACAATTGTCACCATACGAACCAACTTGTTCTGGTGTAAGAATGTATGGATTTATTGAGTTTAAGACAATTGAAAAATTGCTTTCCATGACAACATAAGGCGGTAAATTGTCTTTTACGTCTACTTCGCAAATACATTGACTAATCACATTGTCAGCTCCGATTGCAGATAATTTTATCAAAAGAGGCTCACCTATATCATCACAAGTTAGTTCGCTTCTGTTTATCTCTAAAGTTTGAAACCCTGTAGAAGAGTTATTTATTTGACTAGGTGTGATATAGTATTTACCAAATGTATTTAAAGCTACACTAAATGATTGCTTGCATCTTGCCACTGGGTGTGCATTTGTATGTGGCATTACCGTAAAATTTGTCCAACAAGTATTTAGGGTTTCTTTGTTTGTTATAACACCAGTGTAAACCTCAATATTTGAACTATATTGTATGATATTGTCAGGTATTATGTTTTCATCAGCATCCTTAATTTCTAATGTATAGTCATTATCTACGACATTATTTGATGCAATAAAATCTGACGGAAGCATTTTAATGCTATTGTTCACCTGTAGACTATATACTAGGTCTGAATAACAAACTATCGGCTGTCCAATTATTGAATTTATATGCGTTATTAAGAAGAAAGTAAATAATAGTAATAGTGGTTTAATATGTTTCATGATAATCTGTTGTTTGTGTGCCTTTCAAAAGCACGAATTAAAAAATGTAAATGAGAACTGTACATCTATTGCGCAATTGGATGATTTCTTTATGTTTGTCTTAAAAATTTATTCGATATCCGAGATTCATTCTGTATGATGAGATGGATGTTTTTATATTCATACTTGCCTCTGATCGTTCCATTGATCTCCAGTCGTACGATAATCCTGTGGACAAGGCTCCACGTCGGCTGACACTCCATTCCCAAGCTATGCCACCACTGTATCCCAATCTATTGGTTCGGTACGGATTGCTCGTAAAATCATATTTCTGCAGTTGACCATTAGGAGAAATATATCCACCTTGAGCGCCTGACCATACTTGAAGTATAGCGCCACCTTCGATATAAAACTTATGCCGATAGGTATTGACCAAAAGATATCGGATAGAAATATGTACGTCTATATAATGGTAATAAGAATGCCACTTAGATCTTATAGTCGTGGTCGTAGTATTTGATAAAGCCCCTTGAACATTACTTGCAAAACCAGATTCGTCAATGATAATTTCTGTGATTCCTTGAGTTGTAGTTGAGGTATATGAACTGAAATCATTTTGTAACTGAGTGGCAAATCTTCTGTATCTAAGTCCTGACTGCAAAAACCATCTATTGGTTAATCTTATGTCTGTCGTAACTGATGCTGTGAGATATTCTAATGGTTGCTCTGCTTGTAGAAAAAGCGAATTTTCAGCGGAAGCATTATTTTGAATTGTGTTTTTAAGTGTGAAGAATCCTGCACCGACTTGCAAGAGAACATTATAATTTTTCTTATTTGATATGCTTATCTTATTTGGTAAAAATCTATTTTCCAAGTCAAGTTGTGTCTCGATTATAGGCAAAAAGCCTACAACTTCATTTGTTCTTTTCTCATCTTCAACACTTATTAAATCATTTGAAATATTAGTTTGTACTTGTGTGTAAATAGGCGTTCCAAAAGCTGTTTTGATGTGACTTTCAGTTTCTATATTTTTTATTTCAGAGTCCACATTTGATATTTGGTTATTTGATATAATAATGCTTTCGTCCAACTTTACATTACTTTGATTGGTTAATTTTTTAGTTTGGTTTTGACGATTAGGAACTTCTGTTTTAAGAATGTTTTCGGCTTTAGTTGCAATATTTTGATTGCTCTGAGTTAAATTTTTATTTTGATCGATTGATTTTATGGATTCATTTTTTTGATTGGTCCCTTTATCCACATTAGAACTTTTTTCTAGAACAGATTTATTAGAATTACCGGTATTTTGATTAATAATTGATGCTACGGGACTAGTTTTTTGGTTATCAAACATTAACCACAGACCGAGACTTACCAAGGTAACACCTATGGTCCAAAACCAAATGAATACAGGTACTCTGCGCTTCTTTTGTGGCACATGTGGTTCTAGCTTGTCCCACAATTGCTCAAAGTCAACAGGCGTTTCGTGTTGCTCTGCTATTTGTCTGATATATTTATCCTGTTCCATATCAATGGGTCGTTTGTACTTTATATTTTAATAATAAATCTCTCACCATTTTTTTTGCCCTAGTGAGTTGGGTTCTAGAAGTGCTTTCGCCAATGTCCATCATGGCTGCTATTTCTTGATGCGAATATCCTTCTATCACATAAAGATTGAATACCAGTCTATAAGGCAAAGGCAATTCTTCAATGATCTTCATGATACCTGATTCGTCATCTAATGTGAAGGTGTCGTAGCCGTCAGACGCTTCAAAATCAATGACTTCTGTGTCTATGATGACCTGCTTTTTGCGCAACTCTTTGAGGCACGTCGTGGCAGCTATTCTGAAAAGCCAAGACTTAAATGAACCTTTGGCTTCGTATTGTAAAATGTTGTTAAAGACGCTGATAAAACTTTCCTGAAGCATGTCTTCTGCAAAATGTCGATCGCCCATATATCGAACACAAACAGACATCAACGCAGGAGAATAGACCCGAACTAGCTCCTTAAAAGCTGCCTTGTCGTATGCTTTGCATTTTTGTATGATTTCTGTTTCTGTCATTTCTCCCTTAACGCTTCTAAAACTCCTTTTTTACCTGAAACTCTCCTTCCACATTTTTATATCCTGCTGTCAAAGGAGACAATGTTTTTACCCAAAATCGACCTTTGAAATATCCACGTATTAAATCGTCATTTTGGAAGTTGAAATGTGTTATTTCAAAATGTTCAAATCCACAACCTTGTGTCGATGTAGGACAAAATATTTCATATCCCTGACCTTCAAATGATTTTTCACGGAGCAGGATATTG
>DAOLFJ010000418.1:0-3525 GCA_035326365.1 Saprospiraceae bacterium
CCATTTGTGGCGTCTGACGTATTTAACAGAATACCGTCTTGGCTGGTACAGAATTGTGTGTACAATAAAAAAAGCAATAAAAATTTAGTCTTCATCTTTATATTAAGTTTAAAATTGGAATAATCTCACGTAAAAATAATATTTTTTTGTTTAATACTGGTTAAAAAGAAAAATAATTTCTAAAAACCACACAAATATTAAAATTAATTGTGAACTTTACATTAAACTTGAATATTATGAAATTGAAATCTTATCTCATCTTATTTTTATTATCAAGTGTAAAGCTATATGCACAGCAAAGTAATCAGTGTCTTACTATAGATTTTGAAACAATTGGCAATCTTAGTTTAAATGAAGGGCTTCCCATAAACAATCAATTTTTAGATGAATATGGTGTAACTTTTGAACTCGAAAACGGGGCTATTCCGTTGCTTGCAGAAGTCGGTGGTATTAGACCTTTTGCTTTTTCAAGTTCATTTGGCTTTGACACTCCTTCTCCAAACCAAAATGTGGGACGTTTTTTTATCACTGATGATGGATCGGTATCAAATCTAACTGCAATACCCCTCATAGTAAAATTTAACAACCCTGTAGATAGTGTATCTGCCGAGGTACTCGATATGGATTTTGACGAAATATTTACAGTTACTGCAAGAGATAAAAATGGTAACACCTTACTTACCAAAACTATCAAAGCTGGAGAACCGAATACTGGAGACGGTCGCGCTACACTTTTTGGGTTTAACATGCCGGGATGCATCGGTACCATCTATTCATTAAAATTCGAAGGCACAAGACAAGTCTCAGGGGGATTTGGCTTTGCAATGGATAATTTTTCGTTTTGCTTTTCAGGTATTGATGTAGAAAAATCAGTAGGTTTTTTAGTTGACCCACCTGATTGTAATACATTTCTTGGCACCATAACACCTATAAACGCAGGAAATTATGAGCTCACTTACTCGCTAGATAATGTGACTTTTTTTACTTTTGATCAAATTTTAAACTTACCATCAGGAGACTACCATTTCTACCTAAAAGCGGAAGGCGGTTGCGAGGCCGAAATGGATGTTAATATCCCTGGCTTAATCTACCCAAATATAGATGACAATACGATCGTCACTAGTACAACTTGTGGTGATAATAATGGGAAAATTGAAATTTCTGCATCAGGCAATCTGCTTCAATATTCTATAGATAATCAAATGTTTACTGACACAAACTCGTATGACAATCTTGCTCCTGGTAGATATATGATCATCGTCCAAAATAATTCAGGATGTCGTGACACCACATTCATTGATATAAACCCAAGTATCCCTGTCGTTATTTCTTCGGTAGTCACTGAAAAGGATAATTGCAAAAATGCTGTGGGCAGTTTACAAATAAATATGGCGACAGTAGGTGAATATCGATATTACCTCAATGACAATCTTGTATTAGACCCCAAAATAGATAGCCTATCAGCTGGCAGCTATGTCATAAGTATAAGAGATGATTTTGGTTGTTTTTTGGATACACTGGTCGACATAGAAGCTACACCAGAAATCATACTAGCAGAAATAAAAGCTACACCAGCGGATTGTCGTGAGAACAATGGAAGTATTTCGTTTTCAGTAACGGCAGAAGATATTGCTCTTGATATTTTTTTGGATGAAAAAGAAATTTTTACATATGCGGTTGACGGACTTTCTTGGGGAGATTATGACTTACTAATCCGTGATGAATATGGGTGTGAAGTACGCCAACGCATCGATGTAGAAAGGAATAAATGTCCCTTTTATCTACCAAATATAATCAGTGGTCATAGTTCTAGTATCAATAATAACTTCATCATCAAAACACTAGACGACTACAATCTTAATGTGATCAAATATAGGATTTATGATAGATGGGGAAATCTAGTTTATATCTCGGGTGGATTTAGTGTTCACGATAATGACCATTGGTGGAATGGATATTTTAACGACAAAGAAGCTGTGAGTGGTGTCTATTGTTATGTCATAGAAGTACAACATCCGAATGGTGATACGGAATTTGTAAGTGGTGATGTGACTTTGATAAGGTGATGCGACACCTTCTATTAGAACCTTTCGCTTGCTGACGAATGTATACTGAAATTTAGGAATTTGTTATCCTACATAGATTAAAGTCTAAGCTTCTAATATAAATATACTTATTCTCTTGAGTTCTGGCTGAAATCACCTAGGCACATCCACCGTCTCTATGATTTGTTTGATAATATGTTTTGCGGTGATGCCTTCCATTTCTTTTTCGGGTGATACGACTACACGGTGACCAAGTACGGCATAGGAAACATCTTTGACATCTTCTGGTGTTACAAAATCCCTGCCTTTCATAGCTGCTAGTGCTTTGGCTGATTTAAGTAGTGCGATGGAAGCTCTTGGTGATGCACCTAGGTACAATAATGGATTCTGACGCGTATTGATGACGACTTTTGCGATGTATTCTATGATTTGATTTTCTACTCTTACCTGTCTTACTAATTGCTGAAAAGCCATAATTTCTTCAGGTTTCACCAATGCAGCTATGTCAGCAAGCTTGTCAGAAGTGACGAGTTGGTGCTCTCTATCTATGATCATGATCTCGTCTTTTAAGTCAGGATATCCGATCTCGATTTTCAATAGAAATCTATCCAACTGAGCTTCTGGCAATCGGTAAGTTCCTTCTTGTTCGATGGGATTTTGGGTAGCTATGACTAGAAACGGTGGTGCCATGACGTGCGTCGTGCCATCCATAGTGATTTGGCGTTCTTCCATGACTTCGAATAGTGCTGCTTGTGTTTTTGCAGGTGCACGATTTATTTCGTCAATGAGAATAATATTGGCAAAAATCGGTCCTTTCCGATATTCAAAATCTGATTTTTTTACATCAAAAACCAAGGTTCCCAAGATATCTGATGGCATCAAATCTGGTGTAAACTGTATCCTTGCAAAACTGGTGTCTAGTGTTTTGGCGAGTAATCGGGCCGTGATAGTTTTGGCTACACCTGGCACGCCTTCTAGTAGTACGTGACCATTGGCAAGCATAGATACCAAAAGGAGATCGATCATTCGTTCCTGACCTACGATCACTTTAGTGATTTCATTTCTGACTGCTAATAATTTGTCAAATACGGGCGACATGTCTACCCTACTTTCAAATTTTAAAGGTTCGTTTTCTTGCAATTCTTCAGTATTCATCTTTATTTTATTTTAATACGTTTTCAATGGAATCATTCAACCATTTCAGGTCGTTTTCTGTACAAGTATAGTCGGTTCGCAAATGTTTATTGACTAAAAATACCATTTTATCTATTTTATTAATCTCTACACCAGTTCTTGCATGTAACAATTGGACAAAATGATCATCCAATTTTTCTGTGTTAAGGTGATATTCAGATCTGATTCTTTCCAGCAAATATATGATCTTTTTGTTCATTATGTCTCTAATTGACCCTTTCTGGAAATACAAATTACCGATAGTCCTAGCAAAATCCACTGTGGAATTTATAGGTTTGGGTATGAT
>DAOLFJ010000419.1:0-3512 GCA_035326365.1 Saprospiraceae bacterium
TGAAGTCAGGTTCATAAGAAATTGATTATAAAGCAATAAAAATTCAAACATACTCTTAGTTACTGTAAGAGATTATACAGATCAGATTATTAGCTTTTTTTGATGTCTTATTTATGAAAAAGATTAGTTCAATAATTTTTTTTAAAAATAATTGAAAAAAAAATGTGGTATCAAAATAAAATTACGTCTCAAATTTAGTTTTGGTTATAAGATGACCAAATAGACTTTTTTAAAAATATTGGACAACGTGTGCAAAGGATTTGTCAAAATTCATTGATTGTCTATAATTGGCTTTAATTTTTTTTGATTTTGTCATTTGTTGCCAGTATTTTTTGCTTTAGACAAGTGTATAATTTGTAGTTTTTATTATAAATATTGACTTTTTTGATTTTAATATAAAAAGGTGAATTATTTAAAATATTTATTTCTACTTATAAGTTTAGGTTCTTTATGAACGTTTTTTGTTGTTAATTCTTTTAATGCTTAAGTCAATTTGTTTTTATTTTATTTGTGTTAGGTAGGTTCTGAAGTATATTCAAAAACAATCACAATACCTTTTTGTATACCTACTTCGTTGTTTTTTTTTGTTTAACCCCAATGTGTAAGTCCATGAGAATTTTAATTGTTGATGATCACGAAATTGTATTCAGTGGGATAAAGCTGATAATTCAAAATGCAGGAGAAAAATACACTTTATTTAATTGTTATGATGGTAATGAGTGTATTGAATTAGTAACAAAACAAGATTTTGATTTATTAATCGTTGATGTCAACTTGCCAGATACAGATACTCTCCAATTAGTGCAACTTTTGAAAATAAGAAATCCCAAGTTGAAAATACTAATTTTCAGTATGAGTCCTGTAGAAATGTATGCAAAAAGATTTTTGAAATTAGGCGTATTCGGGTACTTAAGTAAACAATCTACTAGTGAAGAATTTTTGTCGGCCGTTCGCTCCATTTTGAATGGTAAAAAATATATCTCTGATGAAGTAGGCCAACTTTTAGTAGATGATGTTATTGAAGGTAAAAACAATGATGTGTTTTCAAAGCTTACAGATCGGGAATTGGAAGTACTAAGACTTTTTCTGAAAGGGTTTACGGGAAAAGAAATTGCAAAAATGACAAATTTACATACTTCGACAATTGGTTCCCATAAAGCAAAAATTTATCAAAAACTTAATGTCAAGAATTTATTAGAATTAAAAGAGTTAGCAAGGTTAAACAATTTTGAATGAGTTTTAACTGAAATAATAAATGATCAATCCTTATTGTGTCTTTTTTATAATAATAAATTGAACTAGTAATTATTTTTTTATTGATATCAATTTTAAAAAGCTACTTTGGACTACATTTAACGAATTAACTCTCTACGCATTTAAGACTATCTATTATTGAGAATTAATGGTTATTAATGATTGATTAACAGATTGTTATAACTTACTAGTGTATTTTACTTTTATTTTATATTGACATTTATTGAATTAATTTTGTAATAAAAGATTTACAAAAAAGCATAAACTGCATTTACTTATTACAAATAATTCTAATACTACCTTTGCTCCACCAACGGATATATAGGACTTTCTTAAGATTAAATAGTTCACACTTTAAATCAAATTTTTATGAAAGTCAGTAAATATATATTATTACTGTTATTGTTTCTAACCTTTTCAGAAGCTTACAGCCAAGTATCGGGGTTGGTTTATCAGGATTTTAATGCATCAGGATCAAGACAAAATACTTCCAATTATGCCGAACCAGGTATGGCGGGTGTTACTGTTACCGGTTTTGGAGCAAATGGTTTTGTTTATGGACCTGTTACCACATCTTCTAACGGAACGTACACTTTATCTGGAGTCAATCAGCCCACTAGGGTAGAGTTTTCTTGGGCAAATACTTTTTTAAGACCTGGGCCTGCTGGTGCAACCACCGTGCAGTTTGTAAGTGGCGCGTCATCTAACGTAAATTTAGGGGTTTCATTTCCAGCTGATTATTGTGATAGCCAAAACCCACCTTTATTTATCACCTGTTTTGTAAATGGTGACGGACAGGGTGGAGGTGTTGGATCCTATGATGCTATGGTGTACTTAAATTATCAGGATCAGCATAATGAAACTGATATATCCAATCCTAGTCCTTCACTTATCGCAACTGCGGCCCAGATAGGTAGTGCTTGGGGAGCTAAATATGTTCCCACCAATCAAAAAGTTTATGTTGCTGCGGTACTAAAGCGTCATTCTGGTTTCGGCCCCCTTGGACCAGGTGGTATTTATCAAGTAGATGTGGCTAATCCTAGTTCGCCTTCTGTATCCCCATGGCTTACCATACCAAGTGCAGGTACAGACCCACGGATTGCCAATCCACTGCCAAGCGGTCTTAACTCGCCTAGTAGAGATTTAGTGGCATATCAGATGGCAGGCAAAATTTCTTTGGGTGGAATGGCTATTTCTGATGATAAAAAGACCATGTATGTGATGAATTTAAATACTAAATCGCTTGTATTTATTGACATTGTCACACAAAATATTACAGCAACTATTCCTGCCACTTATGTTGGTGCTTGTAGTACTTTTCGTCCTTGGGCAGTAAGTGTCTTACGTGGTGAGTTGTATGTATCAGGTGTATGTACGCAGGAAGGAACAAATAATACACCTACGGGGCATATTTTGAAGTTTAATGGCATCGGATTTGATCAGGTATTTAGTTTTTCTTTTGGGTATAATAGAGATTCTCCCGTGTTTGCTCCAGGATCTAATTCATGCCCTACAGATTGGCATGCCTGGGATTCCGATCCAAATAATTTTCCTGCTCCTGGCTGTGCAAGTAGTAATAATGCGCAACAAATTTTCTGTCAGCAACCGATAATCGGAGATGTAGAAATGGATGCAGATGGTTCATTAGTCATCGGTGTCATAGATAGATTTAATCTGATGACTGGATCTCTCAATTGGCACCCATCACAAAATGACGGAGAATCATACAGTGGTATCGTAGCAGGCGACATCCTTCGAGCATGTGTATCAGGAACAGGTTGGGTTTTCGAGGGAAGTGGCGCTTGCCCTAATCCTGGTGCAGGTGAAGAAGAATATTATGGAGGAGATTTTTTCTCGTCAGATGGCAATGATCCATTTGATTTTACACATGGTGAGACATCTATGGGAGGTATTGGTTTGTTAAAAGGTACAGGTGATGTGACAATGGCTTCTATGGACCCCATCAATAATACTACAGCAAGTTTTGGTACTGGTGGTATCAAATGGCTTGACAATTCAGATGGATATGAAAACAGAGCCTATAAGATATATAGTGGTTCAGGAATCAGTAAAAGTTATGGTTTAGGTGAGCCAGTATTTAAATGTGCTAGTGCGCCTGTAGAGATAGGTAATAGAGTATGGATAGATCTAAATGAAGATGGTGTTCAAGGTGCTGATGAGACTCCTGTAGCAGGGGTCAATATTCATTTGTATGCAGATTTTGACGAAAATGGATCTCCTGATAATGCCACTCCTAT
>DAOLFJ010000059.1:0-18797 GCA_035326365.1 Saprospiraceae bacterium
CATAAGTGCAGCCATCGTAGAGGCATGTTTTGAATTGGATATTGAACCACATAAGGTTGCTAAACTATCAGGCATAGGATGTTCATCCAAGACACCCGCCTATTTTCTTAGTAATTCACATGGATTTAATTCCGTGCATGGTCGGATGCCTTCTGTGGCCACAGGTGCAAATCTAGCAAATAGAGACTTGGTCTATCTTGGTGTTTCGGGTGATGGTGATACGGCTTCTATTGGTATGGGACAATTTGCCCATGTGATACGTAGAAACTTAAATATGACCTACATTGTGATGAATAATGGATGTTATGGACTCACAAAAGGTCAAGATTCTGCCACGGCTGATCATGGGTCCATATCGAAAAGTGGACAGGCAAATATGTTTGAAGGTATAGATTTATGTGGACTTGCTATAGAGCTAGGCGCCACATTTGTAGCCCAAAGTTTTAGTGGTGATAAATCTCAATTGATTCCACTGATAAAAGCGGGACTTTCTCACTCAGGATTTGCACTAATAAATGTTATTTCCCCATGTGTTACTTTTAATAACAATGCAGGTTCTACCAAATCATATGATTATGTAAGGGAACACAACGAAGCATTATCAAAAGTGGATTTTGTTCCGATCAAAGAAACGATTGTCACTGATTATGACCACACTAAAGTCAAACATATAGAAATGCACGATGGATCCCTACTAGCACTCAATAAATTATCACCGGAATGGGATCCTGAAGATAAACTTTCCATCATCGTCGCTTTACAAAAGGCTAAAGAGAAAAAGGAAATATTAACAGGTCTTTTATATTTGGATACCGAGAGTATCGAATTAAATAACCTTCTGAATACAACCCATACACCACTAAATCAATTAACTGAAAAGGATCTCTGTCCCGGTAACGCGACTTTACAGGAATTATGTGAAAGTATGAGGTAAGTATAAAAAAAAATCTTTATCACCATTTAGCGATAAAGATTTTTTTTATAACTCCAATGTTTATCTATTGTTACGCGTATTCGTGCTTCTTAACTTCTGCATTAAAAAGACGAACATAATATTCTTTTGCCATTCTACCTGATTCGAATTCAGGAGCGACATCTTTCATGCCATTTTTAACAATTTCTGCCCATTTTTTAGGTTTGTTGTAATAGGTAGGCAAAATTTGGCTTTCTAACACATCCAATAATCGGTCACATTCGATCACGTTTTGTTGTGTCTCAGGAATATTCCTATCTGCTGGCTCGATCAAAAAGCTATTTACACCATGTTTAGAAAATTCTGGTATCCATCCATCTGGAATAGAAAAGTTGACAGAACCATTCATTGCAGCGGTCATTCCACTTGTTCCAGAAGCTTCTCTGTACAACTTTGGATTATTGAGCCAAACATCAGATCCTTTTTTTAGTGAAGCTGAAAGTGCCAATTCATAACCTGTCAATACGGCACAATTTGGCATATTGAGTGTCTTCCAAAACAAACCATTAAATGTATCGATAGCGCCATAATCTTCAGGATAAGGTTTTCCTGCCCAAATAATTTGGATAGGGAAATCTTTATTTTCTAAAAGCCTTTTGAATCTTGCAGCATCGGCAGTGATCATATCAGCTCTTTTGTAACCAGCATATCTTCTCGCCCAAACAAGTGTCATTACGTTTTCATCAAATACTTTTCCAGTCTGATCAGCTACGATCTTGAAAAGGTCTTTTTTCATTTGCTTTTTACGAGCAAGAAGCGCCTTGTCATCATTATTTTCGTAGGCTTGTTCTAAGACTTCATCTTTCCAATATTTTTTGTTCTGAGAATTGGTCACTGAAGTGATTTCACAAATACCTTCAAATCCTGACCACATTTCTCTAGCAACTTCTCCGTGCATTTTGGATACACCATTTGCTATTTTCGCAAAACGAAGCGCACTTAATGTATAATTTAATCTTTGGCCTTCCACTTTTAACATTGTTCTCACTTCTTCATCTGCGATACCATTAAAGAATGACATTTTGCTCAAAAGATTAAAATCATGTTCTTCATTTCCAGCAACTTCAGGTGTATGGGTCGTGAAAACTACTCTTTTCTGCACTTCTGCCATTGACTTGTATTTTGAGTATAGATAAAAACTCAATGGCAAAGCATGACCTTCATTCATATGGTATATCTCCGTACCCATGTTGAGAATATCTAGCAATTTAGCACCACCAATACCCAAAACGATGGATTGAGCTATTCTTGTTGCCTCATTGGAGTCATACAATCTATTAGTAATCGTACGAGAAACAGAGTCATTTTGATCGATATCTGTGGATAATAAAAATATAGGTGCTGATTCAAAAACATCAGGTTTTAGCAAAAACGCTTTAACATAAACGGTTGCACTATGCACTTCTACCGGGAAAACAATACCTGTGTCAGTAAGAAATGAATAATATTTTTGAACGTATTCTGGTTTCATAGCACCATTTGTTCCCCTTACTTGGTCGTAGTAACCATACTTCCACAACATACCTACGCCTACTAAATTTTGTTTTAATTCATAAGCACTACGCATGTGTGAACCTGCCAAAAAACCAAGTCCTCCGCTATATATTTTTAGAGATTGGTCAATGGCAAACTCCATAGAAAAGTAAGCAACTGACTTAGAATATTCCTTTTTTGGTGTGTAACCGAAAATGTCTGCTTTAGAGATCATAATCCTTATTTAATGTTGATCAATGTTTGTAAAAAGTCGCAAATTTAATAAGATATGTCAAAATGACACTAATATGACCACAAAAAGTGAGAAATTTAATTGGGACTTTGGTTTCGACCGACAGTTAAGCTTAACGCCTCTGCTAAGCCAACATTAGTTCAAGATTCTAGATTGATTATCTATATTTTTCCAATATTGATAACATACCAACAAGATGTTTGTACTAACCCAAGCTTTGCGAGGACGCAAAGCTTAACGATAGTAAGTATTTGATTAGCTTATCTTTTACATCTTTACAAACTTTACATGCTCTAACTTATTGTTGTCTAGGATAATTTTAAGCATGTATATACCATTAGGTAAGGTATTAATCTCTATAATGCCTTTATCTATGTTTGTACTACTTTGAACAATTTGTCCATTGACATTTATGAAATCTACTGATTTAATTTCATTTTCGCTTTGGATTGTAATGATATCAAAACTTGGGTTCGGATATATTTTTGTAGTGCTATTTTGCAGATTAGATGTAGAAGATATCAAACAATCTATCACTTCTTCATCTTTGTAAACCAAACTGCCTGCTTTGTAAAAACATCTTGTATAACGGAAGTAATTTGGATCTAATAATGAACAAGATTGCAACTGTGAAAACATATCTCCAAAAGTTCCTAACCCTTCAGTAATCGTCCTCCAAGATCCTTCATTTGGAATTTCGGGTTCATCATCATCAGCACAGTAATATTTTAATTGAATACGCAGACTGCCATCTGCCATATTGATAGTATCCCGAGCTGCAATAACAAGTGGAGACCCTCCAAATGAACCGCCATTCATGTCCAAAGTATCACCTACATTTAGCGCAAAGTCTGCTAATAAAATATCGTCTGTACCATGTCGGAAATATACTTTATCACCTTCTTGTCTATAATATTCATTGGTAGATTTTATATTCCCAGGAATGGCAATCGTGCGATAAACCATTTCTCTATACGGAATACCATCAATCAAAGTTTCTGATTCTGCAAAAGAGTACACCCTAATCTCTTTGAATAAAACTATCTGATCTACATAATCTACTACCCATTCGTTTTGGGTATCGACCGTAGGGAAATTCTGAGCGAAAATACTTTGACTACTAAAGCCAATAAAAAGCAAAATGATTAAGAGTTTTGTGTTAAATGATTTCATACTAGTAAATTTTAATTTGATGATCTTTTTACGTTACTTTTCTAAGGTTGTAAACCCAAATATCTGGTTTTGCAACTTTAAATCAAATATACTCTTTATTTTAATACGAAGTTTAAAACATCATTTTAATATGACTTTTAGTCTTCTTGGAGACATCATTCAAGTATTAAAGTCACGAGTGATTTTGGTGCCACTTCTTTATATGCGCATTTTAAAGCATCTTCCAGCAATTCAAATGCTACATGTTGTAATTCAAAAAATGTCCATCCTTGAGCGCCCCATTTATTTGGGACTGCATAAACAGATTTTTTGGACATGCTTGAAAAGGTTGATTGATCTGCTAATGACAATTTCAAACAAGCTTTTTGATCTTTTACAGCATAAGTCACAAATATCTTTTTCCTTACCCGAAATGATGTCTTTTCGAAATGTGGCTCCTCAGTGGCTTCGGGAAAAGACAAACATTTTTCCTGTAATTGTTCAAAACTTACCATGATATTAGATTTTGTTACAAAACTAATCTTTTGCCTTGATTTAGCATCTCTTCACTTGGTAAAATCTCACAATTATCCCATATTCCTATCAATAATGTCTGTGCGTATGTAGATGGCAGTCCGTTTTGAAGCATTAAAACATACGCTTGCTTAAAATCATACTGTAAACGTTGAAATTCATAAGTCAGGTTACCTTCACTATCATCTAAAATCATATACCAAACATCGGTCGTACCATCATTGGCAGGCATACCTATTACCCCTGCATTAAGCCACATAAAGCCTTCATTTTCGTCAGCAAAAGGAATCCCTGCATGACCTGAAAGAATGACATCTGAATGGCTTAGATTGATATTTCTCTTTTTAGTTTCCCATGGTGTGGATTTAAATACAAACTCAGAGATATGTTCTTCTGATCCATGCACTACCCTAACCTTCTTATTGGTGTATTGAAAAGATATAAAATTCGGAAGTTTTTCTAAAAAATGAATATTTCTAGGTGTCATATTTTTTTTGACAAATGGAAACCATTGTCTTGAAAAAGTATCACATCGTCCACCTTCTGCAAAATTGCATCCACAGTCATCAACTTCGTCAATAATATTTTGCTCCACATTGCCACGAATAGCATGAATGCCCCAATCTTCTATCAGATCAAGACACTCCGATGGTTGCGCACAATATCCAGCAATGTCACCTGTACATATGATATTTGAAGGTGATATACCAAGATCATTGGCTTCTTTTTGCATAGATTGTAATGCCTGGAGATTGGAATAAACACCTCCAAAAACTAACACATGTCCTTGTAACTGACCTATTTCTTGACTATTTTGCGACATATTTTTTTATCCAATATGGTATTAAAAACAAAAGAAAACAACAAATCGTGCCAAAAAGATTTACACTCAATAAATCTGCATATTTTCCTGAAGTGATGAGCAAAAAATTTGGGACTTTAAAGAAGATAATTAGTAAACCAAACAAAATTCCAGCTAAAATAGACGCATAAAACGAAATTTTGGGTGCATCAAGATTCCAAAAGATAAATACAGGTGCTAGTCCCAAAACCATGGTGCCACTGATCGTCGTTGCAGATAAGATTGCAGGTCCAAAAAATACAGGAATTGTACCCAATACTGTCACAATCACCATTGTCCATCTTGCATTAGATATGGTCAGATTTTTGCCTTTTAACAAATCAAGGTGCACTAGTTTTGCTGTGGAAGTCAAGGTAGAATCTATGGTAGATGCAGCCGATGTCATCATAATACCATTCATCATCAACATCATGGGCAATCCAAAAACCCTTGCTACTTCTAGGGCTACAGGTGATCCAATGCTATTTATAGAAGCATAGACGCCTACAAAACTGAAAAGAATGATACAAAAAACACCAATGACAGTTGCCCACAGAAACGATCGCAAGGTTGTTTTTGGATCAGCCATAAAACCACGGTCTGTCATGATAGGATCGTGAAATGGATAACTCAAAACTTGTATCAAAGCCACAAAAAACAAGTTGAGTCCTTGGCTCATAGCCCATTCACCACTAGTCAATATCTTCGTAAAACCTCCTTCGGATTTTGGTATTATCAATCCTAAAATAATGATCAAAAGTAAGGTAAAAAGTACCATCTGTATTAAATCTGTAAATATAGATGTACGCATACCTCCTTTGATCGTGTAGAGCAAGGTTAATAACGTAAAAACGACCAAAGCAGCATAATAACCCTTTGTGCCCCAAGCACCAAAATAACTTCCTACGACCATTGAGTTTGACCAAATCTCATTAAAAAGTCTAAAAGTGATAAGGATCGTAAACAGAGCGACTGCAACACGTCCATATTTACTGTGTAGAAACTGATGAATACTCGTAAATCCACCCTTTGTCCGCATCCGATAGATGACCAAACCAGCCACAAGAAATGAAAAATAATATCCAGAATAAGCTACTCCACCGACGATGCCAAACTCAAATCCTAAATCTGCTGCATTGGTAATAGACTTGGCAAAAAGCCAACAAATAACCAAACTGCTTGTAAGCAAGATGGCATTTGGAGCTTTGTTATTGCTACTTCCTTTGAAGAAATCGTTTACTTTATTTGACCACGGAGATATCCAATAGAGTATGATATTTATACCTATTAAAATGATCCATTGCCATGTGGTTACGTCCATCCGATAATTACGAATTACAAATTACTAATGGTTAATTAAAACTATTAAATTAAAATCATCACTGATCCCACCAAACAGGAGCATTTACGCTATTGTTGTTCGTTTTGTCTGCTGCTACTCTAAAGTTTGCATTATTAAGGGCATCTTCGGATGTAGGATATGGCATTCTTACGGGAAACAATCCTTGGTTTAAGCTGGAAGTGACTGGTTTTAAAGCTGGAAATCCTGTGCGTCTATATTCTATCCATCCTTCATATCCATTGATAATATTACCCAACCATTTTTGAGTGATGATTTGTTCTATTGGATTATTACCATCAATTTTATAACCCACTTTTTCATGTGTTAGGTAATTTGCTGGCATTGATACATTCCAAAAACTAAATGCTTGATTGATACCTGTTTCGTAAAATGTCTGCGCATTCCCACTGATCAAACCACGTTCAGCTGCTTCGGCCAAAAGAAAATTCATTTCCCAAGAAGTCATCATATTTGCTCTTAGGTTTCCTGCTTCTTCTCTGAAAATTCTTCCTGTCAACGAATACTGACTCGTAGTAATCGAAAGCTGTGATGCATCAGGTCCATTTCGCAAACCTTTGTAAACATTTGGGTCGGCTGCTGTAGGTCTGAAATATTTTGTTTTCCTAGGATCGTCAAATGCTTTCATGATCGAATCAATAGTTTCAGACATGATAAACAAGTTATAATCACCCACTTTTGCTGTCGAAAGCCTGAAATTATTTGGTGGACTTTGTGTAAACGTAAAGATTGCATTGTCTGATGGATTTTTTATAAAATTGTCTTCATCCACAATTTTCTGCAACGCTGCTTTGACATCTTCTTTGCCTGAAATACGCATCAAAGCTTTGAATTTTAAAGCATTTGCAAGCTTTTTCCATTTATTTAGATCACCATTAAAAATAATATCACCTTGTAATGGAATGGCACCTTTGTATGCATCAATCGCCGCAATACCTTTTTCGAGATTATCAATAATTCCACCTTCTGAAAGGTAAATGTCTCTTTGGTTGTCATATTTGGGTGTCACGATGCCTGACTTCCCTTGGAATGCTTCGGTATACGGCACATCTCCAAAGAGATCTGTCAATGCAGCACTTACATATGCTTTATAAATCAAGGCGGGACCTTCATAAACAGCTGCAGCAAGATTACTTCGAGATTTGGCAAGTAATATTTCATTATCTCTCAGATTTTCATACATAAAATTCCACGGTTTGCCGCCATATTGTGGTTCAGAAAGACTGTGTCGATCAAAAAGATTAAAATCAATAGCTGTGAAATATTGGCCTAATAAATTTCCAGCTACAAATCCTTCGTAAGACATTTGTTCTGTGTAATCATACAAAACTTTTCGGAGCAAAAACTCTGGCTGTACATCAACAGCAGTGTTAGGGTTTACATTGATATCTTCAAAATCTTTGGTACAACTCAAAAATATCGTAAAGACAAATAGAAAAATTATTTTATAATTATGGTTCATTACTTTTTTAATTTGATGGTGAATTAAAATGTTACGCCTACCTTCATCCCAATACTTCTAGTCGTAGGATAAGACATATCTTCTACACCAGAAACAAGTTTTTGACCTTGAAAACCGAATTGTTCGGGATCGAAATGTGGTATCTTACTAAAGGCATACAGATTCCTTCCTATCAAGGATACTTCGATACTTTCCACCTTGTTTTTTAATATTCTAGTAGGTAATTGATAAGAAATTTGAACTTCCCTAAGTTTAAGATATGAAGCATCGTAGGTATTGTTTTCTTCGTGGTTGCGGTCATAATACATGCGATAATATGTTTCTGCGGGTATAGCTAACGTATTAGGTACATAGACTGGATTTTCTGCAGTACCCGTATTGACAACGCCTGGAGCCACAATGCCTTCTGCTGGACGATTTTCTGTTTCAATCAATTGACCACCAACAGCTGCAAGTGCAAGTGTACGAGAAATCACTTTTCCACCTTGTCTCCAATCTAACAAAAATGAAAATCCAAAATCTCCAAAACTAAATGCATTATTTAGTCCTATCATAAAGTCTGGATTATAATTACCTAAGTTTTTTAAGGTGTTGTCCGCAATGTAACTTCCATTTGCACCTACTATAAATTCTCCATTTTCATTCTTTTTGTAACCTGTTCCCCACATGTCTCCTATTCTGCCACCTTCTTGGACTTGGTACCAAATCGTTTGATTCAAATTATCATAAATACTATTGTAGGCCAGTGTGATGGTTTTGGCAGATTGTGGTAGAGACTCCGCTATATTGCGATAGGTAGAAAAATTAGCAGCAGCTGTCCACGAAAATTTTGTTGTCCTAATAGGTGTCGCTTCCGCTATGACTTCCCATCCTTTACTTCTGATAGCACCACCATTTATATTTTGTTGTGTATAACCAGAAGTATTTGAAATTGGCAAAGATATAATTTGATTTTTGTTGAGTGAGTTGAAATAAGTTACATCAAACTTCAGTCTATCATCAAAAAATCGGACGTCGGCCCCAAATTCAAGAGAAGTGATACTTTCAGGTTTTAAGTTAGCATTCGGAAGGCTATTTTGATCGCTAAATGTAGGCTGACCATTCACTGGAGTACGTGCCACAAAAGCTCCGTTTGTCTGGAAAGGATTGGTGTCATTTCCTACATTCGCCAGACTTGCCCTAACTTTCATAAAAGAAATATCTCTCGGTAAAGTCATGATATTTGACACTACTAAACCAGCGGAAACAGATGGATAAAAAAATGAAGTATTGGCTGTAGAATTAGCTGTTGCCAAAGCACTCGACCAGTCATTCCTACCTGTGATATCTACAAATAAATAATCTTTAAATCCAAACTTGGCGACGCTGTACAAACTATTGATCCGCTTATTGGCGACATTTACAAAATATTCTAATGGCGCTGCAGCATTAGAAAAGGAATACACACCAGGTTGTGCTAGTATAGATGCTTGCAATTGGTCTATCGATGCTTTTTGATCCATTCTATTTCCACCTGCTGAAATATCAATGCTAAAATCGCCTATCGTTTTGGTATAATTTACCAAAAAGTCTGTGTTTACTTCACGATAAAAAACATTTTGTTCGGCATAAGCACCATTTTTGAAACGGTTGCTACTGAATGCTCTTATAAATGTTCTATCTTCATTTTGATAATCCATTCCGCTACGAAGCGAAATCGACCAAGAAGGAGACAACTCATATCTTGCGCTTACATTTCCAAATACACGATCACGTCCAAAGCCATTTCTATTTTCAAATAACGTAAAATAAGGATTGTCAAAAAAAGTATAGTTGTAAGAAAATTGCTGTACATTTTCCAATCCTGGCTGCCAATAATCTTTGAGTGGTTCGATATTATTAGACCTTCCAAACCAAGCAACCAATGCATAATTGATATTTTCTGATCCATACTTTGTAGCAGGTCGGTTTTTACTTGCCGAATGAATATAATTGATATTGGAAGAAATTTTCAATTTTGAAATTGGGTTGAAATTCATAGCAATAGCGATGGTCTTTCTCTTAAGATCTACCCCTGGAATGTAAGATTTGCTATCTAGATTGGTCATAGAAAGGCGGATATTTCCTTTTTCATTTCCTGCTGTCAATGCTAGGTTATTTATAAATGTACTACCTGTCCCATAAAAGTCACTTAAATTATTTGGATACGCTACAAAAGGAGTCGGTGTGATCGGTGCGCCACCATGAATGGCCACATCGCCTGCACGTACTACCCTACCATCTGGCAAAGTAACTGGACTATCATACTGTGGAATTTCGAGTCCAATGCCTAGTTCAGGGCCAAAACTGTAGGTTATATTGTCGTTTACACCTGCTCCAAGACCATTTTTATAAGCATATTTCCCACTATTGCCTAGACCATATTTGTTCTGAAATTGCGGTAATTGGAATGGGGATTCTGACATAAAAGTAGTATTATAGCTAATGCCAATACCTTTAGATTTGGCACCTGTTTTTGTCTTGATTACGATCGCTCCGTTAGATGCTCTAGTCCCATAAAGAGCAGCCGCCGCAGGACCTTTGAGTACAGACATAGATTCTATATCGTCTTGGTTGATTTCCATGGCGCCATTGCCAAAATCCACTTCCATAAAACCATTTGCGTCATCATTGGTACTATTCACGACTGTATTGTTATTGATAGGAATTCCATCTACTATAAATAATGGATTCGTATTGGTAAAAGACGATTCGCCACGTATGTTTATCTTAGTAGAAGACCCTACGCCCGAAGAACCAGAAGTGATCACGACTCCAGCTACTTTTCCCGCAAGATTATCCAGAAAATTAGTAGATTTGACTTTATTTAATTCCGCACCAGAAAGTTGTTGTACAGTATAACCAAGGCTTTTCGACTTCCTTTCAAGACCTAAAGCTGTCACGACTACTTCGTCAAAAAGTACACCAACCACTAATTGCACATCTATATAGTTGACATTGACAATGCCGATTGTTTGGCTCTTATAGCCAACAGAAGAAATGGTTAGTTCTTTTGTATCTTGGTCTACTTGTAGGATAAACTTCCCTTCAATATCGCTTATGGTGCCAACTTCCATTCCATCGACCATCGCAGAAATGTTAGCTCCAATGATGGTTTGTTTGGATTCTGCATCAAATATTGTACCTGAGATTTCTCGTTGAGAAAAGATTAAATTGGTTAGAAAAAGAAAAACAACAAAACAACTATTTTTAATAGAAAATATGTAAAAATATTTCTTGTTCATAAATTTCAAAAGATTATGATGAATAAAAAAAAATGATCGTAAAGCATCAATTTACTGTGCTTTACGAAAAGAATAACTTACCCTAAAAGGAGCAAAATCTTATTGAAATACAGGTGGAGCTCGAAGAGATGAAGGTAGTTCTAAGTAGCTATTATTATAAATGAGATCGAACTTCGATGGTGTGGATTCTGTATTCTTTAAAATAGTGAGAATTCTAGTTTTAAATTGTAGACTCACACTTTGAAGCGCTAAATTCCAATCAGAAATACAATCAACATCTGCTTTGTAATCTAATATTGTTGGTACCGTCAAAAACAGATTAAAATAGTCAAATAATTGCTCAAAAGTAGCCGATGACTGCCAAGGTAAGTTCTTAAATGCTTGGTAATCAAATGAATTTTGTGTTAATCCAATCATATATGCACCACCATCGAGTGTAGGTCCAATCACAGCTTTACTTTTTTGTAAAACATCGGCAGCATAAATAATATCAAGCGCACTTAAAGAAATACAATCATTTCCAATGGCTATGACATTGTCAAATCCTTTAGCAAATACTTCTTGAAATGCATTGGCCATCTTCTCCCCAAAACTTTGACCTCGTTGTTGGTCGTCAGAGATGATATAAAATGGCAAATCGGTGGCACTGACAGTGGACTTAGTGTGTTTGATCATTTGTTCAGCCAATTCTTGGGTCTGACTTTGCGAGTGGGCAAGTCGTTTATGTTTCGACTCAGCAGTGGCTGATCTACTAAATACGAGTATGGCTGTTTGTGGGTTTTTCACTGTGATCGATTATAGAATCATATACGTTTGGATATTAATAATTGGATTTTAAGATTGTTAAAAGTTCAAAGGTATTATAATATTTTAATTTTGTGTGTTAGAATACTGAATAAATCTACTGATTATTGGTCACCAAAATTTTGAAATTATAGCTTGTCGACAAAAAAGAAATTGTTTTTACAAATCTATTATCTTTATCTTTGTGGCTGATTTTTGTTAAAAATATAGTAAATAGTGAATTCCATTATTCAAGAAACACAAATATTTGGCCCTATTGGTATTTTTGCCCATTACTTGAATAAAGAAGAAATCATCGTGGAAAAACACGAAAATTACCAGAAAAGAAGTTTTCGTAACAGATATGACATTCTCACTACGAATGGTGTTTTAAGATTGACCATTCCACTTTGTAAAGGCAAAAACAATAAAATGCCAATTGCAGAAGTAAAAATAGCTTATGATGATAATTGGGTCGATATCCACTTACAAACCTTACGATCTGCATATGGGAAAAGTCCATATTTTGAATTTTATTTTGATGGTTTAGAAAAAATATTTGCAAAAAAACACAGCTTACTATTTGATTTCAATATAGAATGTATGTTATTCATATTCAGTAAATTAAAACTTTCAAAAAAAATTTCTACTTCAAATTCTTACTTGCAAAAATATGAAAACTTTGTTGACATAAGAAACAAAAAATGGGACGATCTGCAAGATCATTCGTCTTATGTTCAGGTTTGGGAAGATAAATTTGGATTTACTCCCAATCTTAGTATCTTAGACCTTTTATTTTGTATGGGTCCAGAATCCATTTCATATTTAAGAAAAATTGAACAAAGTATTCCACATATATAGTATAAAAGTATGAACCATATAAACGAAGCGCTGCATCAAAAAATAAGTAAACTTGCCATTTCAGTGGATAAGCTTATAGATGTCACCAAAGAAGTTGGGCACGACAAACTTGAAATCACGCTAGGTGAGCTTCGAAATCAAATAGAAGCACCATTTACATTTGTGATCGTCGGTGAAGTAAAAGCAGGAAAATCTAGTTTTATTAATGCCCTTCTTGACACCGATCGTGAGATTTGTAAGGTTGCCCCTTCTCCGATGACAGATACTATTCAGCAGATTGTATATGGAACTGAAGAGAAGGTAGAAATCATCAATCCATATCTTAAAAAAATATTCCAACCTGTAGAAATCCTGAAGGAAATAGCTATTGTGGATACGCCAGGTACAAATACTATTGTGGAACATCATCAAGAAATTACTGAAAAATTCATTCCATATTCAGATTTGATAGTTTTTGTTTTTGAAGCAAAAAATCCATACAGACAATCTTCTTGGGAGTTTTTTGATTATATAAATGCAGAATGGCATCGAAAAATCATCTTTGTCTTACAGCAAAAGGACTTGCTGCCAGAAGCAGATTTGCGGATTAACTATAATGGAGTGGTAGAACATGCGATAAAAAAAGGCATAGAAAATCCAAATGTTTTTGCTGTTTCTGCCAAACTCGAACTAGAAGATTATCACGATATCAGTGGTTTTAAGGAAATTAGAAAATATATTGGAGATAACATCACTGGCGGCAAAGCACCGGAACTCAAGTTTCAAAACAATATCAACACCTTGCTCACCATATCATTGAAATTGGACGAAAGTATGAAAACTCGTATTAGACAATATGAGTTGGATGTAAAATTTCGAACTGAAATCAGAGAGTTAATTGATACGCAACACATTAAAACAGAGAAGCAAATTACTGTTTTGGCAGAAAACCTACTTGATTCTTATGATAACATCACAAGACAAAAACTAAGTGATCTCGAAGATGGATTGTCATTTATGAGTGTTGTAAAAAGGTCTTTTAGTTCCATTTTCGGCAAGGAAAGTAGTCTTAAAGAATGGTTGAGCACCCAAGCAAAAGATTTTGAATTAAAACTGAATACTTCTCTGCGTGATAAGCTACAAAATGGTATTATCGATGTGGCCGAAAACATCCAAACCATGGGTAAACTAGTGGACAACAAACTAAGATATTCAGAAACTATATTAAAAAATAATGACGAAATTTTTGCTGATATAGCTGAAAGACGGATTAATGTTTTGAAGGATTTGCAGCAAAGTTTTAATCAATTTATGAATAAAGCTGAAAATTTTTACGATGAAGGTATGGTATCAGAATCGTCCAAAATGACGCCTAACCTTGCAGCTGGTGGAGGTATGGCTATAGTGGGTGTCATCTTAGCAGCAGTAGCTCAGGGAGCAGTTTTTGACATAACAGGTGGCGTATTGACGGCTGTAGGAGTTTTATTTGCTGGCGTAACATTAGGATTGAATAGAAGCAAAGTTATCAATAAATTTGAAGAAGAAATAGTAAAAGGTCGTGGCAAAATGAAAGATGAAGTCACTGAAAAACTCTCTGATTATACAAGTAGAATTAAACATAAAATAGAAGCAAATTTCTTTGAATTTGATCAAATGCTGGACAAAGAAGGACTTACTATTGAACGAGTTAATAAAGTGCAAGGTGAAATTAGAGCTGAACTTGATGGGATGAAGTGATTATAAATCTAATGGTCTACAATATAATTTCATTAGGGAAATAGTTTTCCATCTTTTGGATTAACTATCACACTAAGAGTGTGTTTAAATTATAATTACCTTATATTCATTATCTTATGAACCTTATTTCAAATTAATCTCGTTGTTCAGCGTACTTAACTCTTTAATTCTTTCATCGCCAGAACCCATAACTTTTGATTAGCGACTAAGATAATTTTTAACATAAGCTAAATTAGGAATATCTTAAATATTATTAAGCCTTCCAAAGAACTTGATTAAGCATCTATCATTTGTTCGTTCATATCTCTCACCACTTCTAACTTATTAAATTCGAGTAACTCAGTAATATGTTTCTTAAGGAGATAGCTAATACTTTCGTCTAGTTTAATATTTGCATCTATATATTGGTCTACAGAAGAAATAGGTAACTTATTGGGCATTACAAGGATATTTAAATAATTGAGTAATCCTGTCAAATGTTCCATACCTCTGAAATTGCCAGCTCTGCCTGTTGCAACACCGATTAAAGCAGCTTTTTTACCAGAGAAAGTCTCTTTGTACCGTCTTACAGATAAGGCATCTATTAGCAATTTCAAAATACCAGGATAACTACCATTATATTCTGGACTGATGATTACCCAAAGTCTAGAAGGGAGTAAAATATTGTCTTGAATATCTGTAATGTTTGGATGCTGACCAGTTTTGTCATACATCTCATTTGTCAAAAGTGGTATATTAATATCAACTAGGTCCAAAAATTTAACTTCTTCGCTAGTTGATTCCTTTAGTAATTCAAAAAATAATTCGGAAACTATTTTGGTTCTGCTGCCAGGTCTATTTGTTCCTGATATAACTGTGATCATCATGATACTTTAGGTCCGAATAACCCAAATAAATATAAAATGTTCATGAATTAGGTTTATAAAATACAATTATTGGAAATGTCAGCCCTTAAAGCCAATTTACAAAATATATTGTTAACTATTCTTTAAAGGAAATTACAGCTAATAATTTATTCAAGAAAATTAAGTACCTTTGCAGGCTGATTCAATAGAAATTTGGTCTATTTTTTGTACACTTAGATAAGATAATATTTGTTTCAGACAAAATAATTCTTATATTTAATAGATAATATCAATAAATAATTGGTCATTCCTGTTTTAACAGAATTATATTTCAAAATCATTTATTGTTGATATTTACCAAAATTTAAATAACTTATAAGTCATGACGTTAACATATCTCGGTCAATCATCTTTCCATTTAGTTTTTAATGGTAAAAATCTAATATTTGACCCTATGATCACTCCAAATGCTTTGGCATCACATATCAATATTGATGAATTAGCTTGTGATTATATGATGTTATCACACGGTCATGAAGATCATGTGGCGGATGCAGAAGCAATTGCTAAGCGTACAGGTGCGACTATCATCTCAAATTACGAGATTGTATCGTGGTACGGAAACAAAGGATTAAAAGGTCACCCAATGAATCTTGGCGGGAAATTCAAGTTTGATTTCGGTACAGTAAAATATGTTAATGCGGTGCATTCCAGCATGTTGCCTGATGGTAGTTATGGTGGCGCTTCAGGTGGATTTGTTATTTATGATGATTCGAAATCATTTTATTTTGCAGGTGACACAGCTTTAACATATGATCTAAAATTGATACCGCTGACATGTCCTACCCTAAATGTTGCCATTCTTCCAATAGGTGATAACTTTACAATGGGATATGAAGATGCAGCCATAGCAGCAGATTTTATACAGTGCGACAAAATCATAGGTTGCCATTACGATACCTTTGGCTACATCAAAATAGATCATGAAGCAGCTATTTCTGAATTCAAAAATGCAGGGAAAGAACTTATTTTACTTAATATTGGTCAGACCATAGAATTATAATATCAAATGGGCAAAATCATTGCAATTGCAAATCAAAAAGGCGGAGTAGGCAAAACAACTACAGCCATTAATTTAGCAGCTACACTTGCTGTTTTAGAGAAAAAAGTATTGTTAGTAGACTCTGATCCACAGGCAAATGCGACATCTGGAGTAGGCATAAAAGAAGCTGATATAAATATCACTACTTATGAATGTCTTGTAGAAAGTGCCGACCCAAGGACGGCTATATTAGCTACAGATACACCAAATTTGTACCTATTACCTTCGTCTATTGACCTTGTAGGTGCAGAAATCGAGCTGGTAAATGCTACTAATCGTGAATTTCGGATGAAAAACACTTTGGATCAGATCAAAGACGATTACGATTATATTTTTATTGACTGTTTGCCTTCACTTGGTTTGATTACACTGAATGCATTAGCCGCTGCTGATAGTATCTTGGTACCTGTACAATGCGAGTTTTTCTCGTTAGAAGGGTTTGGGAAATTAAAGGATACCATTAATCTAGTACAACAATCACTCAACCCTGAATTGCAAGTGGAAGGTGTCATTTTGTCTATGTATGACCAACGACTCAGAATGGCCAATATGGTGATAGAAGAAATCAGACATATAATCTCAGACAGAATATTCGAGACCATAGTACACCGTAATAGTAAGATCGGGGAAGCGCCATCATTGGGTCAACCAGTAATAATATATGATGCTAGCAGTAAAGGAGCTATTAATTTCCTTAATTTGGCAAACGAATTTATTTCCATCAATGAGGAAGTAAGTATTAGATAATAGAGAATATCGCTTAGAAATGAATAAAAGAAACGAAGTATCCAAAGGATTAAGATCCTTGCTTTCAAATATAGAAAAAACCAATAATCCTACAGAAAGAAGCCAATTAGTACGAGAACTGACAAATAGTATTGCATTCATCAGTCCAGAAATGATCGAGGTCAATCCATACCAACCGCGTACGGAGTTTGATGCTGACCAACTTATGGACTTGGCAAAATCTATAAAAATATCTGGTCTTATCCAGCCTATCACTGTGAGAGCTATGGGCGGGAATAAATACCAACTCATCTCAGGTGAAAGAAGGCTCAGAGCTTCAAAAATGGCAGGAATCAAAGAAGTACCTGCTTATGTAAGAGTAGCAAATGACCAAGAAATGCTAGAAATGGCATTGGTCGAAAACATCCAAAGAGCTGATTTAAATGCACTTGAAATTGCTATTTCATACCAACGATTGATGGATGAATGCAATCTTACCCACGAAGCACTATCAGACAGAGTCGGAAAAGATAGAAGTACCGTTACAAATTATGTACGTTTATTAAAACTTCCTGCGCAAATCCAATCATCTATTAAGGACGGCGCAATAAGTATGGGACACGCAAGAGCTCTTGCAGGAATTGACAACATTGCACTTCAACTCAAAGTGTACAAAGACGTTATAGATCAAGGACTTTCCGTAAGAGCATTGGAGCAAGTAATTAAATCATTTAACACTTCGAAGCCAAGCAATAACACTTCGCAAAAACCTGTCGAAGCTTATTCAGCAGAAATTAAAAAAATAAAAGATGAAATTAGTCATGCTTTGGGATCTAAAGTCGATATCAAACGAGATCATGCAGGAAAAGGGTCGATCACCATTTCTTTTTCATCAGATGACCAGCTAAATAGTATTGTTGATTTTCTTCGTAAGGATAATTAAAAGTCACCTTTGTCGTTAGATATATTATGAAGATATGGGTTATCACAAGTTTGTTACTATGTATGTGGATCATAAAATCTGGTGCACAGATAGGTCCAGCACCCAATAATCCACTTGGAAACCAACAACAAATAATTGTTGCCGACACATCTACCAATCCTAACGATACGATTATAAATAAAAACGGTTTCTTTTCTTTGTTTAAAGGGAAGCCTGGACGTGCCGCTTTTTATTCTCTTGTGATACCTGGTGGCGGACAAGCCTACAACAGGAAATACTGGAAAATACCTCTTGCTATTGGAATTGACGTAAGTCTTGCCTATGTACTTATCTACAATACAAACCAATACAACATAGCCCAAAATTTATATTTAACGGCTATCAGTGACAAAGACCCGTTAGCTTCAAGATATAAATTGCAAAGAGATGGCGCAAGAAAAGCAAGAGAATATTCTTATATCTATTTGATTATCGGTCATTTAAGCACAGTTATCGATGCTTTTGTGGATC
>DAOLFJ010000420.1:0-3494 GCA_035326365.1 Saprospiraceae bacterium
TTTATTGGACTTTTGACTTTCATGACGAAGTTCTAATAACTTATTTGGGTTTAATAATTTGATGCCTTATATTCAACTTCATGAATTTGAGGCTTTAGTTTTTGCTTCCCACAAAAGTATAAAGCATTTATATACTGATGTTGATGTCAACTTTAGTGAATTAGATCAAGTCATTATTCAATATCCTAATCCAGAAGATATTAATGATAGTTCAGAATCTGCACCTTCCAAACGTTTAAAACAACTTATAAAAGGGTATAATAAAATAGTAGATGGCATTATTATTATCGAAGAAAATGGAATAGAAAATATTTTAAACCAATGTCCAAGATTTAAAACTTGGGTAGAGCTATTGATTTATAAAACAAAAAACTAAACTTCATTATATCACACCCATCGTACCGATCAACTTATCCAAAGATGGCGACTTACTTCCACCTTTTGGTTCTATAGTGATGGCATAAGTTCCTGTTTGTTCTACAAAGTCTACTGGAATGATGGTGTTTTTATCTGCAAAGACATTTAGAGGCATAGGATCTGCACCGTCTTTGAGTGACCATAATTGGAATGCTTGATCTGATGTAATCTCAGGAAGATTTACCAATTGGAGGAAGTTCTTTTTACTCACAGTATTGTGGTGAAGATAGACGGAGATACCTGCATATCCTGCGGTAGGCGTCATATCTATGATCTTATTGTTCGGATCGTTTATCTGATTTAGTAATGCAAATTGTTGTTCTTGTTGATTGGTGATCGAGTCACAAATTCTTATTTGACTTTCATATTGCTGGCTAGTCGCTTTGTTTTCAGATAGTTGCAGGTAATAAAGCGTAAAGCCCAAGATACCTATCAATGCAAACAAACTTGTCAAGAGATTCCATTTCATACCATTATTACTTCCCGAATTGTCCTTTGATGCACTTTGGGTAGCAGGAGATTTTTTAGGTAAGTTGTCAAATAGTTTGGTACCTACAGATTCAGGGGCCTTGATGCCTGTCAATTGGCCATACTTCTCCAGTCCAAGAGCGATCTCGTAGATTTCTCTTTTGATCTCTATGTGCTTATCTTGCATGACTTCGACTTCTCTCATCTCTTCGGGAGAGAGTTGGCCGAGCACATAAAGCTCTAGAATTCCTGATGATATGTATGATTTTATGTCCAAAATATTAACTCAATAATGATAACATGTATAATAAATGTTTTTCGTCTTTTAATGTTTCTCTTAATGTTTGTATGGCATCTCGCAACCTTGTTTTGACGGTGCCAAGTGGAATCTCCAACTCGTCCGATATTTCTTGCTGCGTATAACCTTCTAAAAACATCTTGTCTAATAAAATTTTGTATTTCTCAGGCATGTTTTTTATCAATGCCTTAATATCTACATTTTTTTCGGATGACTCTGATGCCATTCCATATTCTGTATTGCCAAATGAAGAAGTATTTGTTGTCATCTCAAATGACTTTAAACGCTTCATATCTATGGCTGTATTCCTAGCTATTTGTGCCATCCAAGTAAACAATGTTGCCTTAGACTCATTGTAAGAATCTATATTATTCCAGATTTTTAGGAAAACTGATTGGAGTACTTCTTCTGATTCTTCTTGTCTTTTTAATATACGGTGGATAATACCATATATAGCATCAGAATAATGATGATACAATAACTTTAGGCCGGATTCATCGCCTTGTTTTATAGATAATATGACAGATTGTAATTCTATGATCTATGGTTTGATTTTGGGGCATTATATTATACCGAATCAAAGGTAAATATATTTGACGATACGGTATAGATAAACTTCTACATTTTTTTAAATTTACTTTAATTACTAGATTAACTAAACTACAGAAACATATACGGTGGAAGGGTAAGTGTTGGATTTTAATTTGTTTATAAAAATACGATTTATTTAAATAATTTTTATATTAATTTTGTAATGTGTTGATTATTAGGCTTTTGAAATTGGATAAATGTTTTGTGAAAACGAGTGAATAGTAACATAAGTTTTTGCTTGGTAATATCAGTGCGTACGCGGTGGTCACGCTAAAGCTTGATAGGCAGTGATAAATTGTCAGACTGTGATCACAAGAGGCGTAGACTCACTTCATCAGCTTCGGCTGGATAGGCCGTCTACTCGATTAACCGTAATGTTTTTTCATTTGTTTGATTTCCTTTTTATATTTTAGTCTCCACCGCAACCACCACAACTGCTACAAGAACTTCCACAACTATTTCCACAAGTAGTTCCACAACTATTTCCGTTACTTCTGTTTTTATCAATGTATTCTACCAGTGGTATAAATGCAGTTGTCAAAACTGCTGAACCAAATAAAAAATAACTCCATTGCCAATTATTTTCTATTTCTCGTGTAGGTAATATTTCTGTTTTGTATAGGTCAGGAATAGTGTGAGTACAAACAAGTTTTGTTAGTCTATTCAGGTGTGCAATAATTAAAATTGTCAAAATTATTGTCGCTATTAATATTTGTATTACAGGCTTTTCTCTTAAAATACCAGTTGTCAACCTAATGAAACCAAACAAAAGTAGGATTGTCAAAATGCTGAAGTTTAAATAAAAAAGATTTCCAAACTTTTTTGATTTGTTGAAATATTTTTTAAAAGCGTTCATACAATTTGCAGTATTCCAATATATTGGTTTGCATGCTAATTGTCTTAATAGGTTTGGATAAAACGTTTTTCCTAATTCACTTAAAACGCTTGTCGTTTGTAATTCTTCTTTTGAATTTGTGTTGTTCCTTTTTATTAGTTCAATAGAATTGTCTGAATTGACAATTATTGTTTTGTTGTCGATTAATTCGTTCACAGTTCCATTTATTATGTTCTCAAGTTTTTGAGTTTTTAAATAGACAAGTTCAAAAGGTTGAAGTTTATAAATGAAAGAATTGTCGTCAAATGTTTTTACAATACTTTTTAGTTCGTTTCGATTATAAATTTCAAGTCCTATAAATGTCAGAATACACAATGCAATAAATCCGAAAATGAAATAAGGATTATGAATTTCTAAATAGATTGGTTTTAATAAAAAGTAAGAAGGAATTGTCAATGCTATAAAAGTTAAAATTCCAAAGATAATAAAAGTTCTAATTTTGAATTTTGATTTGTCAAGATTAAGACTTTCGAACATATCGTTGTATTCCCAAATTGTGTTTGGTTGTTCTCCAAAAATATTTTTGTAGAATTTTTTGGTTCGTTCTTTCGCTTGTCTAAATTTTTCAAACTCTTCTTTGTTATGTGTTGAAGGAATATGTTGAATTTGTTTACCAATTAAGTTACAAAAGTCTTGATAAGATTGTGTGAAAATTAAATGTTGGTGCCAAACTGTGTCCACGATTTCGGAAGGCGAAACCATAAATTCAGAAGTTGTTGCCAAATACATAAATTTCTTGTATTCTAAAATAGCAAGTTCTGTAAACTCTTTTGTCCAAAAGTTTTCGTTTGCAAGTCGTGTTGAAAATCCATATTCACTCGGCGG
>DAOLFJ010000060.1:0-18532 GCA_035326365.1 Saprospiraceae bacterium
TACCCTGCCCGACAAAAACCGTGTAAGTCTGACCGCCTGTAACCTGAATAGTCTGTTGTGAATATGCACCACCACCGCCACCACCATAAGCATTACTGCCTGATGTCCGAGATCCACCACGACCACCTGCACCCCATACATCTACAGTAATCTGAGTGACTCCTGCTGGCACAGTAAAAGTGTATGTGCCTGGCGAGTTGTACGTAACAGGATCAGGATTCAAAACGATATTGGCTGGAGTATTGACACTTCCAATCATCATCATTTGACCAGTAAACCAAATAAATAGCGTTAAATATATTCTTTGAAAATCGTAATATTTGAAGGTATGCTTCTTTGATAAAAAGCAAAATATTACATTGAAATATTCGGTGAGTTTAGAAGCATAATTAATGCTTCTTCTATAGGAAGGATTCATTCTCAAATTTTTGGGTGCTAAAATTTATTTGCCCAGGCAAGGCAGATTGACAGCAGGTAATGTTGGAATTTTAGAGTCGGAAACTAAAAATCCTACCTAAATGTCAATTTATAAAGGTAAAGCTATGTCTGGTAAAAATTAAATAAATGATAACTGTAGTCTATGAAGTGGTTACATACCACGTTGGAATGGTGTGATGAATACATTTGTCTAAAATTTTGGTGCTATTAAATAAGTGATACAGAAAAAAATTAATCCTTCTTTATCGATATTAGGACACCATATTATAAAACCACCCCTATTTATTTTAAAAATTATTTTCAAATCAAAGAAGTATGAACAATAATTACATGTCCTAAATGCAACAATTATACTTGTGTTGCCATTTAGTTTCAAATATTATTAAATTGAGTAAAGGTATTAAAAATATAGTCTTTGATTTTGGGGGAGTACTCTTAGACATCGATTATAATAAGACTTATGTAGCTTTAGAAAATCTAATGGGAATAGGTTTTGATCCAAATACTTTATCACCCAATAGCCTTAAAGTCTTACATGATTTTGAAATTGGAAGCATAAGTGTAGAAACTTTTTTGTGGAATCTACAACTGATTTCTACCAAAGAAATGCCGCAAGGATTAGATCTCATAAAAGCGTGGAATGCTATGCTGATTGGTTGGGATATAGAAAAATTTGATTTCCTATCGGACTTAAAATCTAAATATAAGGTATATCTGCTTAGCAATACGAATGAACTACATTTGAATTGGGTATATCAAGATCTAAAAACAAATCATAATATTGAAGATTTTGATACAAGATTTTTTAATAAAACATACTATTCTCACTTGATCGAAAAACGGAAACCCAATGTAGACATTTTTGAATTTGTACAAAATGACAGTCAACTAATACCCTCTGAAACCATTTTTATTGATGATATCAAAGAAAATATAGATGCTGCAGCAAGTTTAGGTTGGCATACTTACCACCACAATCCAAAAGAGAATTTAATAGCTAGATTTAAAGAGAAAAATTGGATATAACTTTTTAATATAGAATAAGTAAACAACTCTTTTGTCCATTTCATTACCTTTGCAATATATAATAATAAAGGCATGATGACCAGTAGTAATCACACAAATGATTTTCTATCAAAAATAGATGAGCTGATCCAAAACGATCAACTTTTTAAAATAACGCTTTCTAAACCAAGACCCCAAAATAAAGATGTACACAATGTCTATCTAAAGACTGCTGACATCAAACATCAACTGCAATATTCACTCACTTATCGATATAAAACCAGGGATGAAGTAAAGAATTATAAAAAAGATGAAATCATACAAGTCCTAATGGACCTTATAACTGATTCATTTTTTAATGGCGTATTATTTACACAAGACGAAGAGACGTCGCTTCTGCAAAATAAAAAAGGAAGTGGCACTATTTTTACAAAAAAAACAAAAGAAAAAATAGTTTTGGAAGCGTCACATGACCATAAAAAAACAAGATACATTGCAGAAAATGCACCCTATTTACAAATGTTGGGCCTAGCTGGAAAAGATGGTAAAATCTATGATAAATCCCAAGACAAATACAGACAGATCAATAAATACATAGAAATATTAGACCATCTCATAAAGGATCTTCCGACGTCAAAACCAATAAGCATCGCTGACATGGGAAGTGGCAAAGGATATTTGACTTTTGCACTGTACGACTATCTAACTAATACACGTGGATACAAAATACGAATGACCGGCTATGAACTAAGAGAAGACTTAGTAGCAACTTGTTACAAATCAGCTATTGAATGTGGTTTTGTCGGTCTAGCTTTCCAGCAAAAAAGTATTGAAGATGCTAATATTAAAGAGACAGATATAGTCATAGCACTTCATGCATGTGATATTGCAACTGACATGGCCATAGCAAAAGGAATACAATCCAATGCATCTTACATCATCGTATCACCTTGTTGTCATAAACAAATCAGAAACGCCATGCATCATCAAAACGATCTCAGTCCAATTCTTAAAAATGGCATACTAGAAGAACGTCAGGCGGAAATCATCACTGACGGAATCAGGGCGCTGATTATGGAGGCAAATGGATATAAAACACAAGTATTTGAATTCATCTCATCAGAGCACACAGGTAAAAACCTGATGATCACAGGTGTAAAATCTGAAGTAAATCCAAAAGCCATGGCAGAAGTGGCAGCCATCAAAAAAATGTTCGGCTTAGAGCATCACTACTTAGAGAAACTACTTCAGTAAGTTGAATTTTTACTTCACAAATTTTAACGACCTTAATGCTTCCTTTTGTGTAAGTCCTGATAACTGCGGATTTGATTGGACAAAATTGTAAACAAAACTCGGATTATACTTGCCATATTGTCGCAAAGCCCAACCTTGCGCCTTTCTGACAAAAAATTCTTTGGACATATCATTTTTCAGAATTGCTTCAGACAAAAGGTCAATATCAGTTTTCATTCCATATTTCAGTTGAAATATTATGGTAGATCTTTGCAGCCAAATATTATCACTATCTATCCAATTGTAAATATAGTTGTCTCTTGATGTAGTGTCTTTTATAAATATCTTACCAATGAGATTTGGCGCAATCATGTCTACTGTATCCCACCAAGATTTAATCAGGATCATTTTTTCTAAGGTAGGTATATTTTCTTTAGTTAATTTTGATGCCGAAGAAGCCAATAAATCCAAAGCAATATATTGCAATTCTCTCTCATCAGATTGCCACAAATGATCTATTAACTTCCAAAATAAGTCATCGTTTTTGAAGGTATATTTCTTTTTGATATCCTTTACCATTTCCTTTCTCAGCGGACTATTGATACCATAAAATTCAAAATGGTTTTTCATGTATGCTTTCATAGCAGGTGCGCGATTAGCGTCTGCATTTTTTTCGCAAAGAGAAATGATGAATGTATATATTTCTTGTTGTTCTGCCATGGATGACTATTAATTTTTCATGAATTGCAAAAGTAAATATGAATCTGAATTAAAGAATGGTGAAATAAAATTGACCACCAAATTCATTGCAAATATATAAAATATTTTCTCAGACATTACAGCGTTTCAAAAGCCTAAAAGGTCTACAACAACCAAGTATAAAGTGACTTTTTTTACCTTAATTTAATCATAATCTGACATCCAGCAGACATTTTTACAACAACTTAGAGAAAAAAATATTGTTACATTTTTGTTTTAGATAATATAATCTTAGATTTGTATCTGTGAAGGTAATCAAACAACTCTTAATTGCACTTTTTATCATCGGTTTTTACCCTGTGATTTTGCTTGCTACCCATAATCGGGCGGGAGAGATTACTTACAGGCAAATCGGTCAACTCACCATAGAAATGACGATTACTACTTACACCAAAAATAGTAGTACAGCAGCTGACAGAGACAGTCTTGATGTTTTTTGGGGAGATGGTACCAATCAATTTGTGCGTAGAGACAACTCTAGAACTAGAATAGAGCCTAATGATATCAAGATAAACTACTATGTTGCTACACATACTTATCCAGGCATTGCCAGTTATACGATATCATTTCTCGACCCAAATAGAATTGGTGGTATTCTAAATGTAAACTATCCAAATTCTATAGATATTCCTTTTTTCTTAAGCACTACTTTCACACTTTTAGATCAGCAGTTTCAAGGCTTTAACAATTCTGCTGTCTTGCTACAACCACCTATCGATATAGGTTGTGTCAATAAACTTTTCATACATAATCCTAATGCTTTTGATCTTGATGGAGATAGTTTAGCATATGAACTTACGGCACCGTTGCAGGGAGTAAATACGCCTGTGCCCCTCTATGTAGATCCTAGTCAAATCGGAACCAGCTCTAATAACACATTCACCATCAATGCTTTAACTGGCGAAATCAGGTGGAACTCACCAAAAGTACAAGGTGAATATAATATTGCGATAATTATCAAAGAATATCGAAATGGGATACTCATAAACACGATCCTGCGTGATATGCAGATTTTAATTAGAGCCTGTGAAAATGAGCCTCCTACTATCAAAGCACCCGATGAAATTTGCGTAATAGCAGGTGAAAAGATATCATTCAACATAGAGGTGAATGATCCTAATGCTAATCAACTAGTAAGATTATCTGCCACAGGTGGTCCATTTCAAGTGCAATCTCCTGCTAGGATCATTGGTCCGACGATCTTCACTCCTGTGAAGTTTAACGCTACACTAGAATGGCAAACAAATTGTAATCATATCTCTGATACTTACTACCAAATTGTATTGCGAGCTGTCGACAACTTTTATCCTGATTCTACAGGACTTGCTGTTTTAAAGACTGTCAGAATTAAAGTTATAGGACCAGCTCCTGAAAACCTGATTGCTAAATCTGAAAATGCAGAAGTAAGACTTGAATGGGATAGTCCATATGCCTGTGAAGTGACAGAGAATAATTATTTCCAAGGGTTTTCTGTATGGCGTAAGATAGCAAGTACTAGTTATATGCCAGATACATGCAATCCAGGATTATCCAATTCTCCATACCAAAGAATAGTATTTAAAACAGCACAACTATCTGATGGTAAATACTTTTATGTAGATGGTAATACAGAATCTGGATTTACTTATTGCTATAGAGTCCAGGCCGAATTTGCAAAACTAACTGCAACAAATAATCCATACAACAGGGTAGAAAGTCTCCCGTCTAATGAAACATGTCTCATATTAATGAGAGATATCCCATTGATTACAAAAGTATCTGTAGATCAAACATCTGTAAATGCAGGTATTATTCATGTCAGATTTACGAAGCCACTTCCCGATCAATTAGACACAATCTTGAACCCAGGTCCATATAGATATGAGATTCTAAGAGCAGATCCTTCTTTGGTATTCCAGACGATAACAACATTAGACATACCTACTTTTTCGTCGCCTTTGGATACGAATTATTTTGATACTGGACTTAATACATTACAAAATCAATATGCCTACATAGTTTCATTAAGAAGTAATGGAAATCTTATCGGTGAGTCACCGTTGGCATCTTCAGTATTTCTTACCATTACACCTTCTGACAAAATTAATACCTTAAGCTGGGAATCAGACACACCTTGGAGTAATGAAGAATATAAAGTTTACAGAAAAAATACGGCTGGTAGTTTTGAGTTGATAGCTACGACCATTGGAACAACTTATGAAGACACAGGATTGGATAATGACAGTATTTATTGCTATAGAATAGAAGCTATAGGGACCTATGCGATCCCAAACATAGAAGAACCACTTATCAATTTTTCCCAAGAAGCTTGTCAACAACCTATCGACAATGTCCCTTCATGTGCGCCCGATATTACAGTAAAGAATATTTGTGATGTTATAAATAGCGATGTTGGTCCTGATGAATTGTACAATACGGTAGAATGGACAGACCCTTTCACGAAATGTCCAAATATTGCAGACGATATAAGCCATTATAACATTTATTACGCAGAACGTACGACTGAGGTATTAGTAAAAATAGATTCTGTAGATGCTGATGAACCTTTAAAATACATTCATTATCCGCAAAATGGGTTATTAGGTTGTTATGCTGTGACATCAGTTGATTTACTCGGAAATGAAAGTCAGCTTAGTCAAACCGTTTGTGTAGACAACTGTCCATTTTTCGAACTTCCTAATACATTTACACCCAATGGAGACGGCAGGAATGATCTCTTCGTTCCGAGAGTAGGATTATTTATAGCACAAATAGATTTTAAAGTGTTTAATCAATGGGGCAACCTAGTTTTTGAAACTACAGACCCTAATATAAATTGGAATGGTAATACGTCTAGTGACGCAACCTTATCTGATGGAACTTACTACTATACATGTAAGGTATTTGAGAATAGAGTAACAGGTGTCATAGAGTTACCAGATATACTCACAGGTTTTATACATTTAATAAGAAATTGATGTTTAGTGGAATTGTAGAGGCTATGGGAATAGTCAAAAAAATAGAAGAATCTGGATCAAGTTTAGATATTACCATCCAATCCGACTTTAGTGCTGACACTTACATAGATCAAAGTATCGCACACAATGGCGTGTGTCTAACAGTGACCCATCAAAACGAAACCGATTACAAAGTAACAGCCATAAAAGAGACTTTGGAAAAAACAAATCTTGGGTATTGGAAAGTTGGAGATCTTGTAAATTTAGAAAGATCATTGTTTGCCAATGCTCGTATAGATGGTCATTTTGTACAAGGACATGTAGATAGTACCGTTGTTTGTAAAGAAATCCTAGAAGAAGATGGAAGTTGGTATTTTCATTTTTCGATATCTCCTGAATGGCAAAAATATATTGTCAAAAAAGGATCAATATGTATTAATGGCGTGAGTCTAACTATTGTCGATATCAATCAAGACAGTTTTTCTGTAGCCATTATTCCTTACACATACGAACATACAAATTTCAGAAACATCCAAAAAGGTGATGTTATCAATATTGAATTTGATGTTTTAGGAAAATATATTATTAAATACTTAGATAATATTCATGGTAAGTAGGGAAATGAGTCATTGTAACGTATTTATGTTCGTGGATTACCATTTGATTTTCACCAAACTTCAAAACATCTAAGCCATATTATTTTATAAATTTGTAGCCATTGATTATACCAATAGCATTAGATATCTGATTAATTAACAAAACAAAACATCACTTATGAGTCTAAACAAAACTCAAATTATTGCCATAGTCATTATCACCCTAATAGTAGGTCTAGCTTCTTCGGGGTCACACCCAGTCACAGGTACATCTGGATACACTGGGGCGCCAGGTGATTCTGCATGTAGTTCTTGTCATTCAGGAAATAATGCAAATTTTGATGGTGAGGTAACCATAAATGGTCTGCCAGCAACCATCATTACTGGAGAAACCTATACATTGACAGTAACTGTTTCAAATCCAAATGGAAATGCAAATGAAGCTGGATTTCAAATGTTAGCACTTACAGGTACCAATACGAATGCAGGTGGAATGGTCACAACCGAGCCATTTGCGATTGTAAAAACAGTATCTGGAAACAAAAAGTATTTTGGACATTTCCCTTCGCAAGTATTCCCCGCTAGCAACGAGCTTTCCTTTAATGTAGATTGGACTGCCCCTACCACAGTGGGTACAAATCCGGTTATAAAATTCTATGCAGCTGCAGTCATTGCAAATGGTAATGGTTCTAGCAACCAAGATAAAGTAGTTTTCACAAACCAAATAATTCCAATAGCATCTTCGGGTTCGTCACTTACTGTAAGTTTGACAAACATTGAAGGCGTATCTTGTAATGGTTTGTCCGATGGAAATGCCACAGCAGTGCCAGCAGGAGGTACCACACCATATAATTATTTATGGTCTAATGGCGTAAGTACTGCAATAAATGCTACCCTACCCGCTGGACTCGCTTCCGTAACTGTTACTGACAATGCTGGAAATACTGCAACTGCATCCACAAACATATCATCACCATCTGCTATAATAACAGCAGCTTCAGGTTCAGTAGTTTGTGAATCAGCTACGAATGGTAGTGTTTCTGTGCTTGTATCCGGAGGGTCAGGATCGTATACATATTTATGGTCTAATGGCAATACCAATAATAGTCAAACAAATTTACCCGTAGGTACATATGACGTGACTGTAACGGATGGAAATAATTGTCAAGCGGTAGATTTTGCAATAGTTTCTGCAGCTCCACCTATCACCTTCACTCAGACACAGACGAATGTAAGTTGTTTTGGCGGAAGTAATGGTACTGCAAGTGTTAATGTGACTGGTGGTACATTCCCTATTTCTTACGCGTGGTCTAATGGCGGCTTCGGATCTTCCAAAACAAATCTTGATGCAGGGTTTTATCAAGTAACTATTACCGATGGAGCGCTATGTTCCGAAGTTGCTGAGTTTACGATTACTGAACCCTCACAATTAGTCGGAACTATATCCAATGTTTCAAATCCAAGTTGTTTTGGTGGCAATAATGGCTCAGCAACTTTGACTATTTCTGGAGGAACTCCTAATTATAACTTTTTGTGGTCTAATGGCGCAAGTGGTAGTGGCGCAACAAATACACAAAGTAATCTTAGTGCTGGCGAATACCAAGTAACTATCACAGATCTTTTTGATTGTCAAGTTGTCCAATTTGTTACCATCACCGACCCACAGGGCATAAATGTAATCGTCAATACCATAAACAACGTTTCTTGTAACGGACTTGCTAACGGCAATATTTCTGTTACGGCATCTGGCGTAGGAAGTATCTCATACCTTTGGTCTAATGGAAGTACGTCTAATGCTATCGATGGATTATCGCCTGGCACTTATGGACTTACAATTACTGATAACGCCAATGGCTGTACACAAATTGAATCTTATACCATCACTCAACCATCTATATTGGCATTGTCTGTTTCTACTATGGATGTAAGCTGTGCAGGAGGAAATGATGGAAGTGTAACCGTTACTGCAACAGGTGGAAATGGTGGATATTCTTATTTGATATCAGGTCCTTCTACTGGAAATGGCCCTTTATTCAATAACCTAGCTGCAGGTACCTATGGCATTACAGTTACTGACTCTAAAGCATGTAGTAGCAGTACTACTTTTATCATAAATGAACCTAGTCCAATTTTGATAAGTGTGACAGAAAACATTCCTGCCACTTGCCTTGGTGCTGAAAATGGAAGTATTACAGTTAATGCCAATAATGGTCTCGCACCATACCAATATGCTTGGTCAAATGATGTCAATAGTGCAATCAATGATGACATTGCAGCTGGCAGTTACACTGTGACAGTTACTGATTCAAATGATTGTACTAACAGTGCGACCTTTGTAGTAGAAACAAATACATCATTCACTTTGAGTTTAGATAGTGTCAGAAATATAACATGTTTTAATGATACGACAGGATTTGCTTCTGTAGATCCCAATAATGACTATACTTATTTATGGTCTAATGGTAGTACTTCATCTCAACTGAATAACGTAGCAGCAGGCATCTATTCTATAGTAGCAACAGATAGCGAAGGTTGCGAAAGTCAGCCCTTGAGTATTGAAATAACTCAAGGTCCACAAATCATTGCAAACATCATAGTAGAAGATACACTTTTGTGCTTTGGTGACAGTTTAGGTTTGTTATCGTTGGGTCTTGATGGTGGTAATGGTGATTTGACATATACATGGTCTTCAGGCGACACAAGTTTGGTTTTGGACAGTTTGTCGATTGGTACATATACCATATCAATAAATGACTCTGAAGGTTGTTTGGAAACGTACACATACAATGTGACAAACTCACCACTCATACTCACAGACTCCATCAGTATCCAAAATATTAGTTGTTTTGGACAGGAAGATGGGTCTATTATCTTTTTTCCATCTGGTGGTTTTGGTATGCTAGACTTAATTTGGTCTAATGGGTCAACTTCTGATACACTTACATCTCTTAACGGTGGTAATTATGTGGTAACTGTAACAGATGAAAATAATTGCACAGTTATTGATACTTTTACAGTGGTAGAACCATTAGCACTCACAGCAGTCGCAACGGTAACGGATGAGTCTATTGCAGGGGCAAAAGATGGTGCGATCACGCTCGAAGTTACTGGAGGAACAGAGCCGTATACTATTTACTGGAATAATGGAGATAGCACTCTTACCATTGATAGTTTAATGCCTGGTTTGTTCAGTTACGTTCTACTTGATGCAAATGATTGCTCTACTACAGGATGGGCAGTCGTCGGTGGTGGAAGCTGTACAATATCTGCTAGTTACAATACTGTAGCAGCTAGTTGCGGGACTAGTTTTGATGGAACCATAAACCTTACCGTGGAAGGCAATGTAGGTGACTATACGACAGAACTTTATTTCCAAAATGTAGAAGTGGATTATCCTTTAGACTCTCTTTATCCTGGCACATATACTATCGTCATTTCTGACAGTTTAGGTTGCGTAGCTCTACTTGAAAACATAGTGGTATCATCTATAAATCCTGCTATCATCCTAGATACTCTAATACTTGTCAACCCAACATCTACAACAGCCGCTGATGGCTCTCTGAGCGTATTAATATCAGGAGGTACTCCACCATACCAATATGAATGGACAAAAGACTTAAATGTAATTGGAACTGATTCTATCATTTCAAACCTGAGATTAGGTCTTTATAGTGTATTGGTCACAGATTCAGTAGGTTGTACATTGAATATTAATAATATAATCTTACAAGTAGTAAGTAATACGGACAATGATATCCAAAATTATCTAAAGGTTTATCCAAATCCTGTGACAGATATGTTGCAAATAGATCATATCGCTAATGATAAAATTAAGGAGATATCTTTATTTGATTTCACTGGTAAATTGATATATAAAAACGCGAATGTAAATCAGCAAAACATCACACTTAACATGTCAGAAACAGGCATACAAAGTCAAGGAATTTATATGCTGAGAATTAGTGCGGGTGAAAAATCTTGGTACAAAAAGATTCTTGTATCTTTGTATTAATTGATGTAAAACGGATTTAGGATTTATAAATAAAAAGCCTTACAATTCATTTTGTAAGGCTTTTTTTAATTATAGTCACCAAAAGATGGGCAAATCTACATTGCTATATCTCCGATCTGGAAGTTGTAGATTAATAAATATTAAATAAAATTCCCTGTAAAGATCGATACAAGTAAAATATTCCACGGATAGTTACAAAGTTGATAAAATAAAAGTGTACCTTTACTTTTAATAATCATTATCACACTTTACAAACAAGAGACTTAAATTTAAAATTCTAAACAAAACAATTAAAAAAAGAAATGCCATGAGACTTACAATCATTTTATTATTTATGTGTTTTATAGCGCAAGCTCAGCAATACGACTTGGTAGTCACTTCCAATATGGACTCAATAGCATGCAATATAAAAACTGTAACTGAAGATACTATATACTTCGAAATGAAAGCAAATTACGAATGGGTAAAACAATCGACGCCAAAACAGCAAATAATCGAATTCAGCTACAAAACAATAGATAGTGATTTATTTAGATTTAGGAAAGGCTCTACTATAATTCAGAAGGGTCCATCAGGAATTAGAAACAAAAAGGAAATAATAACAAATTTCGATAACCCTAGAAACTCATTAGTTGCAAGTTTTTTGGGTTTTGGATACGCAAGAACTATTCCATTTAGAAACAAATTAAGTTTGAATGTAGGTTTAGGGCTAAGTTATTTTTATGAGAGACCCTTAGCAGAAGCTAGCTTATTATTCGGTGGACCTAAGTATCATTTTGAAACAGGAGTAAATATTTTGTCAACGCAATCTGATGCAGAAGTTTTACCTTTCGCAGGTTTTCGTTACCAAAATCCAAATGGTTTTTTACTTAAGCTCTCAGCAACATATATCTCATATTCTATTGAGTATCGTAAATATGCAGCTGTCCTACCAATTTTATCTTTAGGTTATTCTTTTTGATCATTTTCTGGTCTGAGAAAAGTATAATTTGGGAAAGATGAATACAATCAAGTTTATTATCATTCTTGAACGCTACATGCACCTTTTTGGATTACAAGCAACAGCCATCCGACTGTGCAGATACCATATTAATCATAGAAAAGGAATAATTTATGTTAGTCAATTATAAACGTCAAATTATTTTCCTCTGTATTAGATATATTTAGTGCATTATCAGGTGTCGTCATCCACCCTACTTTGTTGATTACAAACTTGAATTCATTTGTTTTCCCTTTTTCAAATTGTGATTTGGGCAATTCTAGTTCAAACCTATTATTTCCTTTTGAAATCATTTGGTAGGATGTATGTTCGGGATTCCAATCATTGAAAGAACCAACAACAGAGACACTTTTTATTAATTTTGCATCTAATTTCTTATTGTGGGTGTATGTAAAAATTACTTTGTCTTTTGCTATCCGATAGCCATAAATTGTTTTTTTCATTGGTTTGTCTCGCAAGTCTTCTGCTATTGCCCAAACGGTATTAAGTATTTGCCAACCTGTTTCTTCATCTGCAATATTTACAATAATGCAAATGCCCAAATTTATTTCAGGGTAAACTGTAAAATAAGTTTGTGTACCGAATGCGCCACCGTGTTTATGACAAAACCTTCCGTTTTCAGTCGCCAAAATTCCATCCCAAAAGTAACCAAACCAATGTTGGTCGCTATTTAAAATATTCCTTTGAGACTCATGTACAATATTATGTTTGCGATCTAACTCAAATGATAAAAATTTGGTCAAATCAGTCATAGTAGATTTTAAATATCCTCCCGCTCCCCAAAGATTATTTGCTATATGTGGCATCAAAATATGATTCTCATTATATCCATTTGCCAAAACTTCTCCTTCTCCCAAATTCATCTTTGTGGAATTCATTTCTAGTGGATTAAAAATGCTTTCACTGAGCAGTGTTTCGTAACTTTTGTGATAGACATTTTCTAAAATAAAAGCCGATAATTCAAGGCTCAGATTACTGTATTTGGACCTTACACCTGGAATAGTGTCCAATTTTACAGTTTTTAGATCTTCAAAGAATTGCTTTTTATCATAACTTTCATCCAATTTTTTCAAACGAAAACACGTACTGTCATCTCTATTTTTTTTTAATTCGCTATTATCAGGTAGCTCTCGATCAAAAGCAGATTTAAAGGAAATCAAATCTTTAATCCTTACAGGAATTGTTTGATATTCCAAATTTGGATACGAACCATTGAGATATTTCCTGATGTCATCATCTAGGTGTATTTTCTTTTCCAAAACAGCTTTTGCCATTAAATATCCTGTCATCACTTTCGTAACAGAAGCGATTTCAAAATAGGTATTATTATCGGCTTTATTGCCTTTTCCCTTATCTAATTCGCCATAGTGTTTGGTATAAACTTTTCCGTCTTTTACGATACCAATAGATACGGAATATGCTTTTGATTTTTTGAGTAAATTGTCGGCATTGTTATCTAAAATTGAGTATATATTTTTTTCTAAGTTTACCTTTTGTTGCGCAAAAATTGTCACACTTAAAAGGGTAAATAACAAAATAAATGTCTTAGTCATCTTGTATTGATATTTAAGGTACCTGCTTATTTTTATTTTCACCTTACCATTTTTGAATGTCAAACATACGATAGACCTGCGGTTTTTCCAAATATCTGGGGGAAAATGGTCCAAAAAATAAAACATAGCATTCATATATTCGTTTCGTTTTAGTCATAACTTCGCATTGCGGTGTTCGGCGTAAACTATAGTGTTATGATTTGTAGATATTTTATTTGGCTAATGGAAAGTATTTTTCAAATTGATTTTCACAAATTCTTTCTTGTTACCTAGATAGAATTTCACTATATAATTTGTGCATATCGTATCTGTGCTATAAATAACTTCTAATCTGTGCCATGAATAATAATTTTCCTTGAACCAAATATCTGCTTTCACGTCCCAAAAGTCACCTACTTTCGGCTCGCCAAGTTGTGTATGAATTTGATGTCTCTTTTGTCCCAATATTTTACTATTCCATTCTTTTGGGTAATTAAAAACTATATAAGTTGCAAAAGTTGCAAGTATTAGAAAAATGGCTAATAGAATAACAAGAATCCTTTTCATTTTGTCCGTCCAGCGCATTGCTTTATCACGTTTTTTAATTTATTCTTTCAATAAGTTCTAATTCCTTTTTTATATTATGTTTCTCTTCTTCAATGTCAAAATCATTTTGAAGACCAAGCCAAAATTTAGACGAAGTTCCAAAGAATTTTGCCAATCTCAATGCAGTGTCGGCTGTTATCCTTCTTCTGCCTTTAAGGATTTGGCTTGTTCTTGTTTGTGGTACTCCGATCGCTTGAGATAGTTTATAAGCTGTTATGCCCAATGGTTTAAGGAATTCTTCTTCAAGAATTTCGCCTGGATGTACATTATTTAATTTATTCATGATAATCTGTTATTTGAACGTTCTTAGCGTTGGTACTTTGCCAATTAAATGTGATCCTCCACTGATCATTGATTCGAATGCTATAAAAGTCTGATAGTTCACCTTTGAGTTTTTTAAAGCGGTTTGCCGGTGGAATTCTTAGATCATTTATGTTTTCAGCGTTATTGATCATCCTAAGCTTTCTACGAGCCACTTGTTGGATTTCGGTTGGCAAAACTTTTGACTTTTCGCCTTTCCAAATCTTTTCTGTCTCCTTATCTGCAAAACTAACTATCAAAATTTATAGTATTAACGTTCAAAGTTAGTAATTAGTTGCGATACTACCAATACTATTAAGTTCTTTATGACTGCGAAGTAAGAACCTGTTTGCCGCGATCTCCAATCTACATCTCCTATATTCTTTAAAATTACATCTTCAGTTATGCTTCCATCTATTGATTTCATTTGCTTTATCCAATCGTTGTCATCTTTGACTAAATTTGGAGAATAAGGAGACACCCATTTCATTCAAAATTCATCATTGACTGTTTCGTCATTTTTGTAAGTAGTAAGATTCGGGAATCTGTTATTCATTTACTTTTTTCGGTATATTCTTGCTTTTTTTGATCTTGGGGGAAGATATCTTTTTTAGGACTAGTTTATATTCATTCACCAAAGCCTTCAACTTCTACTCACCTACCCGATTAATGTTGTTCGAAGTTGGATCGTAGGAGATTTTCTGGTTCGACATCTTTTTTTTATATAATTTCAAGATTTGCAAACTGAAGTATTATATTTCTATCCCCATCTTTAAATCTAATGTTTGCGAGTCCTCTGTCGCTAATTTCAATTATTTGTCCTATCCCAAATTTTAAATGCTTGACATGCATTCCTTCCTTTAATTCAGTTTTTAATTCATTAGGCTTTATTACTTTGGGATTTGAATTTGGATTATATTTGTCAATCCAATCCTTCAATCTAATTGGTTTTGTAAGTTCATCCTTTATTAACGTGTTTAATAGAAAAAATTGGACATCATTTAAAAGACAAATTCTTCCTTCATTTCCTGAATAAACAGGATAACATTGATACTTTGAGCCAGAATCCGTTAGGTATTTATTAACTCTATTAATAAAATCAACAACTGCATCAGACCAACTACCTTCTGGATTCGTTGTGTAATCATATGATTCAGGAATTTGATTTTTCAGGTGGTCAAAGTTCGTAATCTTTGTAAACCCTTCTTTCATTTCTTCAAGTTGTGATTTAAAGCCCCACCCTTCAAAAAGAGTTTCTGAATCACAAAAGAAATTCTTTCTACAATTGGGTTTGTTGTTGATGTCGTATGTTGTTGTAAATGTACCGAACATGTCATAACTGTACTGAATCTTAGATTTTAGTTCATCTAATTTATAAAGATCTGTAAATTCAAAATATTCAGTCTTTATCAAATAGTCAATAATTGTTGGCTTCAACTCTTCCTTTTTAAAAATGTTGAACATTATATTATTTGTTTAGTGCTTAGCATCCTACTTCTATAATTTAGCTGAGCAAGTATTATCTGTAACAAAAATCAAAAAAATTATATTTTTGCAAATCGCTCTACTAAATTTAATTCGCCAAATTTTATAAAATATATGCCTTCTTTAAGATCAGAAATATCTATTTTGGAATCTATCAATTGATGACTTAAAATGCTTTCACCACAAATCGATAATATTTCAAAATTTAAATTATTAATATTATAGCTACTTTTAATTTCCAAATAATCTTGAGACGGATTAGGAAAAATTGAAATTGATTTTAAAGCGGCAGAATCATGGGATAAACTTGAAGTAGCCGATGCATTTTTCAACCATTTAATCTGGTTAGGAAGGCCGAAGCCATCAGTATATATTATGTCTAAGAAACCGTCCGAATCAAAATCATACAAGGATAAATTATTAACAACATAGTTGTAATTTGGATATCCAAAAAAATCCAACTTAGAAAAAGTTTCAATTTCTTCAGGAAGTTTAAAATCAAAACCTCCTTCACCTTCCATGTAACTAATATTAAATCCTAGAAAATCCGATGACAACATCATTATATCTAATTTATCATCATTATTAATATCAGCCACATTAAAGTATTCAATATTTGATTGCCTTACTGTCACTACATTATCCTCATTTGTAAAATTATTTACATTTTCTAATATAAAGATATCATCAAAAGATCCGGATACAATAATATCAAGGTCATCATCATCATCTAAATCATGTAGTTTAATTGTTGTCCTTCCTATATCAAATCTTTGTGCCACTTCTCTGTCTTCAAATAAAGAATTTTGATTATAAAGTATCACTATTGGTATGTCTTCAAAACTGAGTATGACAGCAATATCGATATCTCCATCATTATCAATATCTCCCAAAGCAACATCTGCATAATCATATTTATTATAGATAACTTCTGCCATAAAAACATTATTACCTTGATTATAATGAATAATTAATTGATCATTTTCAAAAGTTAACTCCTTTTGTGTAAGTATATCATTTAACCCATCATTGTTAAAGTCAGCTACTTCAATAATTGTTTCTTGGAAATTAATATCTGGGTTGAAAAACAAAAAACTATCAACTGATTTGTATATGTTAATATATCTTTCCATAATGATATCTTCAAATCCATCTTTATCAAAATCCATTACCTTTAATGGGTTATGAGCAAATCCTTGATAGATATCAATTTGTTCAAAACTATTATTTTCAATTCCTTTGTATATAAATTGGTCATTGAATGTCGCCCCAATAAAATCTGTCAACCCATCAGAGTTATAATCTAAAGGTATAAACGGATAATTGAGGCCTGTATTAGCAGGTCTTGGGTGTTCAAATAGGATTTTGCTACTCTCAAAAGAAATATTTTGAGAAAACATATTAGTACTTAATAACAAAAGGGTGAAAAACAATAAAACTTTATTCATTTTTTTACTTATTTAAAATCAAAAAATAACTTTTTCAAAGTGCATCACTAAATTTAGTTATTTACTTTACTCCACGACAATCTCAATATTTTCTACTTCTGAATTAGCAGCAATATTGTAGATCTAACTTACTAATTTTTTAAGCCACAAATTTATGCCTACCCTACAAGTTCTCATAATTATTCTAGTTATATTTTCAAAATCTCTGATCCAAATACATTAGTCATTAATTAAATGATCTGATGAACCGACTTTGGTACAATCTTCACCACTATTTTTTTTTAACTTGTTGATCAAATTTTGATCGTGCTTAGAGCCTTGTTTTGGTTAGCCTAACCTATAGTCAATGCTTTTGTTTTAGCTTTTTACAGTACAAGTTCTGGTTTTAACGATTTTATTAAGCAAACATAAGTTTTCCTTTAGGTTTAGGAATTTCTCTCCCTAATTCGATTGCCGTTTCTATCCATTCATTTATCACTAATCTTACGTTGGCGATAGCTTCTTCATATGTTTCGCCATCAGCTTTACATCCAGCCAATTCATGTACTTCTACTACAAAAGCATCGTCTTGTGAACTCCAATAAATAATTAGCTCATATTTTATATCAATCATCTACATCAATATTTAATCTATATTTAACAATCAATTCTCTTACTTGTTTTACTTGATAAGGTTTGGCTGGTCCATTCTTTGATTGAAGTATTCTGAAAAATAAAGTATATATAACTGTTTGGATACCAGTATGCTATTCCCGATAGAGCTTGTTCGTGTTTGCCAATATTATGACTTCATGATTTCTCTATTCATCTACTAAAGTCTTCAATTTCTTTTCACCAATCCGATTAAGCATATCGTTAAATTTTTGCTCTTTAATTGGAGTTTTGACAGTTTCCTGAATTTTTTCCAAAGCTGGATCATAAGAGACTTTTTGATCAAATATTTTCTTTGTTTTTACTTCCATTTTTCTTTAATCTTGTAATTATGACATTCAAAAATAAACCGAATAAACTTATTCTCCCAACTTCCAATGATTTATTTTTAAAACATATATTAAAAGTTAGCTTTTATCAACATCAGTTCTTATACTTCATTCGAAATCCTAAGTCTACTCTCTTCCACCAAAACAAAAAAAAAGGTCCAGGCGGGGAGCCATGGACCTGTAAATTAATAAACCAATCTCA
>DAOLFJ010000061.1:0-18355 GCA_035326365.1 Saprospiraceae bacterium
AAAACTAAAATCCATCAAAACATTGAATCTTTCTTGAGACAAGACTGAAAATTGACTTAAGTTTTCTTCATTGGATAGTGAAAGCTTTGATAATTTTTCGCCACCTTTTTTATTTTTCTCCTTTTTGAATGCTTCTATTTTTACTGGATTATTTTCTGTCTTTAGATGTGAAAACATAAAGTAAAATCCAATTTCGTGTGAATCTACTTGTGTGAAAGTACGTTGTTTTTTGATGATTTCCTTTGATTTTACGACCAATTTAGATTTTAAAAAAGGAATATTTGCACTTGACACGATATAATCAGGGGCAGAAATTACAGTAAGTTTTCCTCCATAATCTTGGCCAAATTTAAATTGCGCAGCTTCAGGATCGTTTATATTTAATCCATACTCTTTGAGAATTGCAGCTTTTTCTTCATCACGATTTATAAATTCTTCGAATGGATTTGCATAATAGCTATTAATAAAGTACCGAAGCCCCATGGAAGCGTGTTGACACATAGCGTGTGAGCTCAGAATACGACAAGAACAATTGATTTCGAGGTCATTTTTTTTATTGACTACAAAATCTGTTTGGATTTTACGCGGTTTACCATCAAATGTCAATCGTATCCCTTGATGGATCTTTTGAGCATTCAATTTCCTTGGTACTGCAACATTTCTAATATTTGGGAATTCTTCGAATATAAACCTCGAGTTGAATCTTCCTCCACCTTGGATTATAAAAATGTCCTTACTGGCCAGACTGTTATCACTTAATAAATCAATTTTTTGCTTAGTTTGGTTTTCAATAATTAGTTTTTCGTTTTCTTCAGCTTTTTCAAACTGATTTTCAATAGAATTGAGTACGGAAGCGATATGGACACAAGTAGATTTAGATTGGAAATTCTGACATGTACAGTTGATGGAATATTCATTTTTGCCTGCCCTTAAAATGATGATTTCATTTTCTTGGTCTTTAACTGTAAACGTAAAGTAATCGTTTATTTGTCTTCTTAATTCTATTTTACCACCATTTTTAGTAAGGATTTTATTGACTTCTGATTCAGATGCAGAATAATGTTTTTCCTGCAATGATTTTACTAAATCTTTGTCTAATAATTTATATATGGGTTCTGTTACAGGCATAAGTACAATCAGGATAAAACCGTAAAACTAAGGCCTATTTTTTAAAAAGAAGACAAAAGTTGCTTTTAATTACCAAAGAATATTTTAAAAAAGCCTAGAAATTTATGTCTTAGAATTAAATTATCAATAAATGAAAACATCCCCAGAAACAATGTTTTTGGTAAGCCTAAAATGCCAGTTTTGTCTGTTTTTGTCCAAATTTATTTGGATTTTCTAGTGCTAATAACTGTTTTTTGATATCTAATCCAAGTGCATAACCTGTCAGACTTCCATCGGTCCCTATAACCCTATGACAAGGGATGATAATTGGGATAGGATTTTTACCATTTGTAGTACCCACAGCTCTGATCGCTTTGACATCTCCAAGCGATATGGAAAGTTCTTTGTAAGACATGGTTTTGCCAAATGGTAACTTAGTTAATGCTGACCAAACTTTTAAAGCAAATTCAGAATAACCTGTGAGATCAAAAGGGATATCAAAACTAATTCTTTCCATATTAAAATACTCTTGAAGTTGTACTTGAGCATCTGATGTAAAAATACAAGGTCGCTGTTTTACATTATTGATTTCAGTCAGTGTAATACGTGTTAATCCAAAATTACTCGCTTCGATGATTAGCCAGCCTATAGGACTAAGGTATGATTGAAGGTATTTATTTTGTTTATGGTCTTTGCTTAAAAATGGCGCTAAATTTTTCATAATGATCAGGAAAAACACTTTTGTAAGATGAAGGAAATGTAAAAAAACAAGTCATATGAACAGGCAGTAATGTCAAGTCTGGCAATCCCGTTTGGCTGATTAGGACTTCTTTTGAGAATCCACTTACTAGTTCTATTCCATCCCAAGTATCAGTTGTATCTGGGTATTGATAGTTTTTTCTAACACCTATGAAAGCTTCACTATATGCGTGGTAAGCTACATTATAATAATCATCCGAGTATAAAACAGCATTTGTCAATTGTTCTAATGATAATATAATGACACCATCTTCTATATTCGTTTCTACGGTATGAAGAAATTGCATGGCAGGCGACGGGAATGGATGTTTGTATAAAAATATTCTATCCATATCTCCTATCAGGTAATCATCGTGCCCCATGTTCATTTTAATGCCATGAGCTGCCACCATACATTTGATATCTTCGGGGACATCACGTTGTTCTGCGCCGATAGATTTAAATAGTCTACCATCAAGATACAATCCCATTCGATACTCAAATTTTTCTAGCTCTGACGGATTAAGGGTATTATAATAGGCAAAATGTGATGATAACCAATCCTTCAATTTTTTGTCTAGTTTTATTGGGTATTTAGTTTTCCACCAATGATCTATCGGGCCATGTAAAACATATAATGCAACGAGTATAGTTACCGGAACAAATATATAAGCGGAATATTCTTTCTTATAGGTATAGCTATAAAATATCATGCCGACTGCCAAAATTATAAATGGGGTAGCGAGCACACGTGATATAGAATGGATTTGCATAAAATCTTAACTTAATTGTCAATAATAACAGCAAAACGAAGATAAAAGGTATAAAAAAAGGGACAATTTGTTATAAATTATCCCTTTCGGTGTGGTACCTCCCAGATTTGAACTGGGGACACATGGATTTTCAGTCCATTGCTCTACCAACTGAGCTAAGGTACCCTGCTGTTTGAAAAGCGACGCAAAATTAACGTCTTTTTTCACATTACAAAAGGAAATCGTAATTTTATTTTTAAAATCATTAAAAACACTTATGATTTCTTGACGAAATGCAGTCTACATAGGTCTCTGTCTGCTTTAAATATTTTATCAAGTACTTTTGTTATTGGTAAAGTGATGTTCTGTAAAAATAGAGAAAACTTGGTAAGTGGTTGGCCTTCTTCCCTCGTTTTAGGGTTAAGAAGGATTCTGATAGCACCACACACCAAATAACTTATCTGAATATTGATAAATTTTTTCGATTGTAAAGTAAAACCACCTTGCTCAAAAAGATCTGTATATTGTTGGATGGTTCTTCCTTGATTCAGCTCGTCTCCTTTTGGTGTCTTTTCTATTCTTTCAAACAGATAAACTTCTTTACTGGCTACGCGACATATATCTTTAACAATACTTGTAAACATTTTTTCGTCTGTATTGTGTTGCAAAACCGTTGCTGTAAAGATAGTATCAAAAGTATTGTCATCAAAAGGGAGATTCACACCATTAAAATGGACTATTTCTACTTGATTTTCATTATTTTTGGTTGCAAGAGACACCATTTTTGTAGAAATATCAGCTCCTGTGACTTTGCTAGGCTTTTTGCTATGTTTAGTGCGCAAAAACTTAAGATTACCACCTGGCCCGGGCCCTACTTCTAATACAGATTTTCCACGCAGATCTACTTCATCAAGTAGTTTTAAAAACTCTTCTCTTTTGTAATAGTAATATGGTTCATCATCACCTGCTATAATATTGCTGTCTTCGCGACTGTCTACTCTTTCGCCTACTTCAGACCAATATTCTGCTGGTTTATATTCTGTATTTGACATGATGTTTATTTTGTTTTTACAATGGATACTAACTGATTTTTTTTAAGATTTGTTGTAACTGTCAAAAAATTATAATAATATCCTAAGGTTATAATGGTCAATAATTGGATTTCTATCTTTATCTTGGCGTCCAATTTTAAAGGATTTTTATGCAGAAATTTATTATACTTGTATGTATCACAATCATTTGTGGATGTTCTAGCAATAAAAAACTATCAGAAACCGCGCGCAAAGATATACCTTTCAGATGGGAAAATGCCACGATTTACTTTCTTTTGACAGATAGATTTAATAATGGTAATCGAAGTAATGATTTTAAACATCCAAAGGAAGCAGCACCATATCGTGGATTTATGGGTGGAGATGTACAAGGTATTACGGATAAAATCGAAGATGGATATTTCAATAAATTAGGTGTAGATGCGATTTGGATGACTCCATTGGTAGAAAATATCACTTCTTCTGTTGACGAAGGCACTGGTATTTCTTATGGTTTTCATGGGTATTGGACCAAAGATTGGACTGCTTTTGATAATAGAATTGGTTCGAAATCTGAGATTGCTAAAATGGTTAAAACTGCTCATGAAAATGGTCTCCGAGTCATATTTGATGTTGTGATAAATCATACAGGACCTGTGACACCAGAAGATACACAATGGCCTGATGCATGGGTGAGGACAGAGCCAACTTGCACTTATCAAAACTATGAAACAACCACTGCATGTACCTTGGTTAAAAACCTGCCAGATATCCGCACAGAATCTAAAAATGAAGTTGCGCTACCAGATTTTATAATTGAAAAGTGGAAGTCTGAGGGTCGCTTTGAATCCGAGGTTGCAGAATTGGATTCATTTTTTGCAAGGACCAATTATCCTAGAAGACCTTATTACTATATCATAAAGTGGCTTACAGATTTGATCAGAGATTTTGGAATAGATGGTTTCAGGGTTGATACTGTAAAGCATACAGAAGAAGACGTTTGGAAAGCATTGTATGAAGAATCTTTAAAAGCACATCAAGATTGGAAACTTGCTCATCCTGGTCAATTGTCAGAAGATACTAAGTTTTATATGGTCGGGGAAGTTTATAATTACTATGCTGGCAATGGTAGATTATTTGATTTTGGTGATCGTAAGGTAGATTATTTTAATTATGGTTTTGATGCATTAATAAATTTTGATTTTAAAGGAGATGCTACAAGATCATACAATGAGTTGTTTACAAAATATGACAAACTACTTCATGGTCCTTTACAAGGAAAAAGTATCTTAAATTATATAAGTTCGCATGATGATGGAAGTCCATTCGACAAGAGGAGGTCAAAACCATATGAGGCAGGTACAAAGTTATTATTGACACAAGGAGCAGCGCAAATTTACTATGGTGACGAAACTGCAAGAAGCTTGGCTGTAGTAGCAAGTGGTGATGCTTCTCTAAGATCATTTATGAATTGGGATGAAATCGCTGAAGGAGAAAAAGCAAAAGTATTAGACCATTGGCAAAAGATAGGTCAGTTCAGGAGAAATCATCCTTCTGTAGGCGCAGGAAAACATTTTACCCTTAATACAAAACCTTATGTATTTGCTAGAAAATATAACGATCAAACGATAGATGATATGGTGGTCTGTGCATTGGATGTACCCAAAGGTAAAAAAACAGTCCCTGTGCAAGTCTTTTTTAAGGAAGGAAGTATGGTCAGAGATGCATATAGTGGAATCAGAAGTAAAGTAATTAATGCAGCTGTAGAGATAGATACACCATTTGACATCTTATTATTAGAAGTATCTAAATAATATAATTGGCTCAATCTTTGATAATATAGGATAAAGTAAGCACTTATGCAACCATTTCAATCCAAACCACCTACGCAAGCACAAATATCCCGAGCTGCTATCCAAAGATTATATATTTCCATGAGGCATTTGTTCATCAGAGGAAGTTATAAGCCACTTGGTGTTTCGGGAGAATCGATGATCTCAGCCATGTTGTCTCTAAAACCTGAAATATACGGTTACGTGGCAGATGAAGAAAAAGTAGAACTTGACGGTCTGCTCTACATCTTCCAAAGATTGCCCAAAGGGATAGAACAATGTCGATATATAAAACTAATATCTAGAGAAGGTTATGAGAATTCCCATTTCGAGACACACGTGCCACCACGACGAAAACGTAATTGTTATCGAGTAGATGAAGAGCAGATGTTTATCGAGATGACGCGTGGCGGTAGCGATGTGTATGATATTCTCACTCACTTAACTTTCATGTACATAGAATCTGAAAAAATTCGTAAGAATAGTCTCGATATACGTGGCAGAAAAAATAGGTCTTGGCTCATGCTTGAGTCACTCATTAATGACATCAAAGAAGGTAAGGAGATCAATGTCGATATAGGCTTTACATATCTAAATACCATACTTGGGCGCACTTATGATGATATACTTAATGCTTATGCCAGATTTGAAAAATCATCAGAAGTTAATAGTCTATTTGAAATTACTTATTGGCTTGGCAAGTTGAGTATGGATGAATACTTGTCTCAAATAGATAGGGAGATTACCTTTTCTCCTGCATTGAGAGAAAATCTAGGTCATCATATTTATGGTGAAAAATGGGCAGACAACATCAAAAAAACATTGTACGAACAAAAAATATTTGATCGTCCCATTCACATTATAAGTGCAAATTTGCATAGTGTGATGAATTGTTTTTATGCAAAATCTGCTCTAAATAAGAAGGTGAAATATGAAAACCTTGCACAGTTTGCCGAAGTCTTAAGCGACGGCGCCAATGCAGACCTGAGGGAGACTGTACTTAATTATGCACTGAAAAATGGTATGATTCAGCTGTCAGATACAAGCGGTACCAATATTGGTGCTCAAATATTTGATACTTCAAAATTAGATATCAAAAATTTGCCCGAAGAGTTAGGTTTTATCAAAGTAGAAGATAGTAAAAGTCCTGTCATCATCGTGATGGATTATGCTTTTGGCGAACAAGCCTACGAGACTATGGACGAGCTCCTAAAACCGTATATCATTGATGATAAAAGATTGGGCCTTCATGTTGCTTCTATCAATATCATGGGTAAAGCGGGTATCCTTGAAGGTGGAAAAGGTGACATCATGATACCGACAGCTCATGTTTTTGAGGGATCGGCTGATAATTATCCATTTGAAAATGACCTTAATTCTGACCATTTTAAGAATAGCGGTTTGGGTGTTTATGAAGGTACGATGATTACAGTACTCGGTACTTCGTTACAAAATAAAGATATCTTAAATTATTTTCTGAAATCGTCGTGGAAGGCAGTTGGATTAGAAATGGAGGGAGCACACTACCAAAAAGCGATACAAGCAGCATCCAAAATCAGACATAGCATAGCCCCTAATGTGAAACTTAGGTATGCCTATTACGCATCTGACAATCCACTCGAAACAGGAAGCACACTAGCATCGGGAAGTCTAGGCCTTGATGGTGTAAAACCAACTTATCTTATTACTTTAGAAATGCTTAAAGGTTGTTTGCATTAATTTTTTTAACTTTCGATATTAACATTAAAATTTTTATTTCATGAGATCAATTTTATTATTAATTGTATTTTTTTGGTGCACACAATTTTCTTTTGCACAAGACAGCTTGATGGTAAAAATGGACAGTAGCAAAACATGCGCAAACTGTTATACCAAACTAGTAGCAGTAGGTGGAAAATATTATGTTAACTCTCTCAATGATACCAGAAATACCTTATCTGCAAATGGTTTTTCATTAGATCAGGAAGCCTTTGAATATCAATTGAGATTATTTAATCTACCAAAACTATTTTATTATCAACAATTGGGCACATTGGTCAATACCAATTATGCTTCGGTTACAGGTTTTGGACTTAAGGAAGATATTCGTTTCCCAATATTTAAAAACTCAAATTTTATATTGACTCCTTACATTGAGTTTGGCACAGGATATTATAGAATGAATATTGCGAAAGGTGTAGAGTCAAATTCTATCGAGTCTGTCCTTGATTCAGAAGTAGAAAATTATTTCTTAGATAATTTTGTATTTTCAGGAGATATAGGACTTGATTTAGGCTTTGCTTTTAATGCAGAAAACAAAAGGTTTAGCGTCTTATTTAATGGTGGTTTCGTCACTAATTATCCTACAGAATGGAGACTGGCAGGTTCACTTGCATTTAGAGAGAAGATAACTATTGGCAGTCCTTATGCTGGTGTTACTTTTAGCATGGAAATGTGTGACACAAATTGCTGTAAATAAGAGAACATTTAGTTATTTGAATATAATTAGGTTCAAAAAAAAAGAGTTGGCAAAATCAGATTTGCCAACTCTTTTTTTATTTAAAAGCTATATTAAAAAAACTCTATCAATTAGCAGCAGCGATTTTTTTCTGCTGGATGACAAATGATTTTTCAAGATTTATCATATCTCTCATTATAAATAAGGTCTCTTCTAGATAGATATCTTTTTTGAGATCTTTGATAAATTCATCATTTTTTGCCTTGTTAGATTCATCAATATTGATTTTAGCAAGATCGACTTCTAAATTTGTTATATCAAGTCCTAAAATATCGTTTTTGGCTAATTTGTCATATTTTTTGGACTCTTCGTTTTTCTTATCCACCATAGCACGGTAATCGTTAAGCTTGAGTGGATATTTGGTCTGATCTCTATTTGCTTTAGCCAATTTAGCATAATCAAGTACAAGATTGAAATCTTTGCTTTGCTCTATTCTTGACTTGCTATTTTCGATTAACTTTTGTTTGTTTTCGAGCTTAACAACGTTTTGTTTAAAAGGTACTGGAGCAATTTCTGTCCATTCTAGCGCATTGTCATATTCTTTTTCGCCTGTCTCTATATAATGGTAGATGTCTGGCAAAATAATGTCTGGCACAACTCCTCTCAATTGTGTAGAACCACCATTTATTCTATAAAATTTTTGGGTAGTCATTTTTACATTACCCAATGGTTTGAATTCATTCATACCTGAAACCAATTGGTCTAGGTCATAAAATCTCTGTACAGTACCTTTACCAAAGGTAGAGTTGCTACCTACTATGATTGCTCTATTATAATCTTGCATTGCAGCAGCAATAATTTCAGAAGCTGATGCACTAAATTGATTGACCATGATGACTAATGGACCATCATACTGCACGGTTTTATCTTTATCTGTATATACATTTGGCTTGGTTTCTCTACCTTTAACCTGAACAATAGGACCTTCTTCTATAAATAATCCGCTCATATCGACTACATCACTTAGAGATCCACCAGAATTGTTACGTAAGTCTAAGATAATACCATTTACATTAAGATCTTTCAATTTTCTGATCTCCTCTGCTACATCTACTGCACAAGAGTTTCCACCATCTGCCTCAAAAGAAGAATAAAATTTAGGTAGATTGATGTAACCTATATTTTGGATACTACCTGGCATATTGAGTACGACAGATTTCGCTTTTGAATCTTCTAATTGTACTTCATCTCTTTCGATTTCTATATCAACAATAGAATTATCTTTTTTACGAACAGTAAGAATAACCACAGTACCTTTTTTGCCTCTTACCAACTGAACTACATCATCAACTCTCATACCTGTTATATCCACTGGGTCTTGACCTTTTTGAGCTACTTTCAATATTACGTCATCATCTTGAAGTTTTTTGGTTTTCCACGCTGGCCCACCTACTACTACGCTTGATACTTTTGTAAAATCTCCATCCGTCTGAAGTCTTGCACCGATGCCTTCAAGTTTACCACCCATATTGATGTCAAAATCTTGTTTTTCTTTTGGACTAAAATAGTCTGTGTGTGGGTCATAATAATTAGAAATGCAGCCAAAATAAGCTTCTAGACGATCTGATCTTTTTAATTTTGCTAGTCTACCAAACCAATCTGTATATCTCTTATTGATTTCTTTTATGGCATCTGCTTTTAACTCTTCATCTGTTTTATTACCATCTTTATTTGCTTTTTCAGCTTGACTTTCCATTTTTTCTACCCAATTTGCCATTATTTCATAGCTCAAGATATTTTTCCATTGATCTTTTAGGGCATCATCATTTTTTACATAATTAAGCTTGTCAGGATCATACTCTATGCTTTCACCTTTATTAAAATTAAAAGGTTGATCAATGATTTCTTTAAAATATTTTTCTGATTTCAAGACAGCATTGTCCATTAATGGAAGTGACTTGTTAAAGAATTCAAAAGTCAATGCATTTACCTGATTGTCTATCTGTAATTCATATTCTTTTAGTTGGTCGATATCTTTTTGTGTAAGGAATCGCTTTTGTCCATCTAATCTTTCAAGATATGATTTGTAAACCACCTTACTGAAGTTGTCATCCAAAGGTTTTTTTGTAAAATGTACATATTCTATAGCTTGTATAAGACCCTGAAGGATCAATGCTTCTTTGTCTTTGGCCACCGCTTTGGGTTCGTTCATGTTGTAAAAGAACAAGCCGAATAGAGCGACCAAAACTACTGAACTTCTTAATACCATTTTTTTTATATTTTCTGATTTCATTAAATGCTGATTCTTATATCTAAAATATGTGCGATGTAAACACTAAAAATTAGATAATGACTTCAAATATCTGATTTAAAACTCAATTTTTGTAAAAATATATCAAAAACCAAGCCCTTTTAACATAATTATAACGACTATTTAGACAAACGGGTCGATTTTGCAGACGATTAATCTCGAGTATTATCCATTTTTAATCTTATTCTTAATTCTCAAAATCCATTTCATTGACTTCCTTCCAAACCTATTTTTACCATTTGATCTGTGAGTGATTCTATGATGTAGCTTCCCCTTGTAGGATCTACTACCTGATCTAACAAGCTCTCTTCTTTAAAAATATGTTGAATATTGAGAGATAATCTTGCCATCTCTGAATCTGAACTGCAAGGTAAGCCAAAAGCAATATCACTCATTCCCATATAGGCAGACATCAATAAATAATTTGCTTGAATTAATGGATGTATATCGTCGTTGAGCTCATCCAAAATATCTATAGTGCTGATGATGGTCAATGGGGTAAAAATGATTTTTTTTTCTTCTAATACTTTCGACCAAATCACTCTAATGGCTCTCAATTCAGCTATTTGTGCGAGAAAATCTTTTTTTAAAGAGAGTTTAATGACTGCATTTTGATACTCATTTCCATCCGCCAAATTTCTAAATGTTTTGGTGATTTGTTGGATTCTAAGCCTGAAACTTGTTGTGTAATCTAATGATGTCACTATTTTTTTAAAACTACCTGAAGTGTGATTGCCATCAATGATTATATCAACATTTTTATCAGAATAGCTTTTTGAAATATATTCAGAAAGTTTATTTTGGTCAAGATCATTGTTTGATGACATTAGATGAGTGGTGATCATGTCTAAATGAATCCCTTCAAACAAATTTTCATAATTGGTACCAGATATTACATCGAAGGCAAGCGCTTGTGCACCATTTTCTAAAAACTTTCTTGCAACTTGATTTGCTTCGTTTGTATCTCCAATGATTACACCTGAGATTGTCTTTGGTCCTTCAATAGTGTAAGTTGTAGGTGCGGAGTCATTCGTTTGAAATGGACTGATCTGAAGACCTTCTTCTACAAAGTAAATGAATTCATTAGCATCCTTTTTACCTTTTAAATCTTGATTTGCTTTTGCAATCCACTCTTCCCTCGTTTGGGTGTTAAACTCTTCAAAACTTACAGACATATCTTGGTTTTTATAAACCACAAATATAAAATAAATAGTTTGGTTTAAACCAAGCTCGACTTATTATGTTTTAAATTGCATATCAATAAATTAGAAAGTAATAATGGAAACAATAGATAACCCAGAAGTAAAAGGACCAGTTATGACATCACCAGTCATGATATACACAGAGCAAACCCCTAATCCAGAGACATTAAAATTTGTCACTAATAAAATGCTTTACAAGGGTACGGCTGATTTTAAAGAAGAGTCATTGGCAAAAGATTGGTCGGAATTGGCAACAGCATTATTCCAATTTCCTTATGTAAAGGGTGTTTACATTTGTAATAACTTCGTTACAGTGACCAAAGAGTTTAATTATGCATGGGAAGATATCATGCTTAATCTTAAAGAATTCATAAAAGCTTACGTCACTGAAAATAAATCAATTATAAATGATGGTTTTGAAGCGGCGATGGCAGAGATTGAAGCTGAAAAATCGGAAATAACCTACACAGGTGACGAAGCTGAACTGGTCAAAAAAATAAAAGAATTAATAGATACTTATGTAAAACCTGCTGTAGAAATGGATGGTGGCAACATAGAATTCAAATCGTTTCACCAAGGTATTGTCACTGTAATCTTACAAGGTTCTTGTAGTGGTTGTCCGTCATCTACCGTCACATTGAAATCAGGAATCGAAGGTATGCTCAAAAGAATGGTGCCAGAAGTAGTGGAAGTAGTGTCAGAAATGGGATAATTTTTAAAATTTTTTAAGTCATATAGTCAGGGAAGTGTGGATAGTAAATCCTTTCTTCTTTTGAAATAGAAATCATAATGAAAGTCAGATATTTTCTGGCTTTTTTTATTTAAGTAAAAAAAATATGGATAAGGAAACATTAGTAGCTTTGGGAACAAAAGTCAAATTAGTAGTCTCTCAAGCAGCAGATTTCATAAGGCAACATCGAGATCAGGTCCTAGCAGATCAAGTAATCGAAAAAGGCACTAATTCGTTGGTTTCATATGTAGATCAACAATCAGAAGAGATATTGGTCAAAGGACTTTCGGCAATTCTTCCTGAAGCAGGATTTATAACAGAAGAAGGCATGGTGGAGCAGTCTCAGAAAAAGCTAACATGGATTATTGACCCACTCGATGGCACGACCAATTTTTTACACTCTTTACCATATTTTTCAGTAAGCGTTGCGCTATATGATGGCACGGATGTTATTATAGGCATCGTCCATGAAGTTATCAGCAACGAGGTCTTTTATGCTGTGAAGGGTGGAGGCGCTTTCTTAAATGATAAGCAGATATTCGTTACAGATAGGGAATCTTTTCAGGATATACTAATAGGCACGGGTTTTCCTTACAAAACAGAACATACAACTAACGGTCATTTTAAAGCTTTAGAAAAAGTATTGCTTTCCACACGCGGGATACGCAGGATCGGGTCTGCTGCTTTAGATTTGTGTTATGTGGCATGTGCCAGATTCGGAGCATTTTACGAAAACTCTCTTAATTCGTATGATATTGCTGCAGGTGCATTGATCGTACAGGAAGCAGGTGGTATGGTGTCAGATTTTGAAGGTGGAGATCAGTGGTTGTTCGAAGGCGTTATTTTAGGCACAGCACCACAGTTTAAGGAACAGATGCTTGAGATTACGGCTGAATTCGGAAGAAAATAATTTACCTTCTGACTCCTTTAAATCCAAATACACTACCACATATTCCTCCTATGATATGTGCGGCTTCAGATATTTGATTTGCTTCAGTGGTTTGAATCACTTCTTTGCCAATAAACAATAAAGCTACCAAGATAAAAGTGACTGGGATTTGCCCAGCGCTGACGTTGGTGAATGATACCAAGAGGATTAACATAAAAACGATGCCGCTCGCGCCCATAAGTCCAGTATGAAAAAACAAAACATTGATAATACCTGTAACCAAAGCTGTAACTAACATCATGTAAAGAAGTTTTTGAGATCCATATTTCTCCTCGATAATTGGTCCGAGAAGGAGGATGAATGTCAGATTGCCCAATAAATGCTCAAGTGTACCATGACCGATTGTATGCGTGAATAGCGTGAGTATTGAAAATGGATTAGACCATTGTATAGACGTGCCCACTGAAAAGTATGGTGTCAGACTACCAGCTAAAAACACATCAAGGAAGTAAATTACCGAACAAATCAGCGCAAATGTCAAAATGACGGGTGAGTTAAATTTTATCCTAAGTGGCATAGATAGTGGTTTTATTCTTGGATTTTTTTACCAAAAGCAAGGTCTCCAGCATCTCCGAGTCCCGGCACGATATATGATTTTGCTGTTAACTCATCATCTTCTGCTGCCATCCATAGATGCGCCTTTGGATAGAGTCTTCTCACATGTTTGACTCCATAAGATGAAGCAATGATGGTCACGATATGTAATTCCTTGTATGTGCCAAACTCTTGTAGTGAGTCAATGGATTTTTCTATAGAAGCACCCGTGGCCAACATCGGGTCTATAAGTATTAAGGTAGCATCATTGAGATCTGGGCAAGTGACATATTCTAAGCTGATCTCAAATGAGCCATCTTTATGATTTTTGCGATAAGCAGCTACAAAGGCATTACTGGCATCATCAAAATAATCGAGCATACCATTATGTAAAGGCAATCCTGCACGTAGGATGGTACAAAGCACCACTTTGGATGATGGAATGGCAGTTTTGGCTATTCCTAATGGAGTTTCCACTTCTTGATCTGTATATTCTAAGTGTTTGCTGATTTCGTAGGCAAAAATATTGCCTAGTCGTTCCATGTTTTTTCTAAAAACGAGTCTATTATTCTGTGTATTTACATCTCGCATCTGTGCTAAAAATGTATTGGCAATCGAATTTTTTGATGATAAATTATGAATCATAAATTGGGACTTTCTTTAGATTTTGTACATAAAGTAAACAAGATTGAAAAAATTTAGAATTTTAATGGATACATTTTTAATGAATTAAAATTAATATCTTTCAAAATCTAATTTCTTTTGACTTTAAACAATGTGTAAAATAACTACATTTAGCAATAGGAAACAACTACTTCTATAAATATTTTATCTTATAGCCATAATTAATCCTTCAATGGCATCATCCAAAAGTTGGAAAACTTCGTCAAACTTATCATTATAATAAGGATCAGGAACTGCTATGTTTTTGTAAGGATATTTGAAGTTTGTGATAAGATTGACCTTGGATTTTTGAGATTCTGTCTTACAGATTTTCATTACATCCTGGTAGTTAGCGCTATCCATGACTAGGATGTGGTCGTAATAATCCAAATCATTAATTGTGAATTTTCTAGATATCTGATTCGAAATATCGACATTATGTTTCTGACTTTGTAATATTGCTCTACGATCAGGATGTTCGCCATCGTGCCACCCTGAAGTACCCGCAGAATCGACTTGCCAATCCAACTTGTAAATCTTTATTTTTTCTTCTAAAATACCTTGCGCAATAGGCGATCTACAAATATTACCAAGACACACCATCAAAATCTTCATTCCTTCTATCTATTTTTCCTTGAATGTATAACGAAATCAGTTTCCATTGTGTTGGTTGTAAACCAAATAAATTGTAATATTGAAAGCTATTTTCCTTATTATTGGATTAAAGTGGACGCTAAAGGGCATAAAAAAGTATATAATATTTGGTGAAGAGATGAATCATTCACTATTCCCAAATTATTATTTTGCCTTGAACGCTTGTATCTGTGTCATTTATAAGTACTACATTTGCATTAAATAAGGTATTTATTAATGCCAAATAAAATTTTTTCTCATGAAAATAGTAATTGCAGGAGCAGGAGGTATAGGTTTTCACTTAGCTAAATTATTGTCTTCTGCTCAACATGATATTGTAATTATAGACACTTACAAAGATGTTTTGGAATATGCCCAAACACATTTAGACGTGCAGACAATATTGGGTGATGCATCATCTATCCAAACTTTGCAAGATGCAGATATACAGAAAACTAATATATTTTTGGCTGTAACAACACATGAAAATGATAATATTGTAGCGTGTATATTGGCCAAAAAACTTGGTGCAAAACAGACTATAGCTAGGATTAATAATATTGCTAATATCCAAAAGGAGTTTAAAAGCACTTTCAATGAACTCGGTGTAGATAAAATCATTTCGCCATCATTGCTTGCTGCTCAAGAGATCGTAAGACTGATCGAACTTAGTCAAGTTACAGATAGTTTTGAATTTGAGAATGGAAAGGTCTCGCTTATTGGGATAACTATAGAAGAACCATCTATATACATCGGAAGAACCATAGATGAGATCCGTTTAGAAAAAAGAACAACTCATAGTCCAATTGCAATCCTAAGAGGTAATGAAACTATACTACCCAGGGCAAATACGAGATTGCGAAGAGGAGATCATATTTACTTTATCACGGGTAAAAAGGATGTAGAAAATCTTTTGGAATCCATAGGGAAGCCCATGCAAAAGATCAAAAGTATCATGTTTATAGGTGGAAACGTGATATCCATCCAAGCTGCAAAACAACTTGAAGATATTTATAAAATCACCATTGTGGAGCAAGACGAAAAACTATGCAAAAAGATGGTGGACGAACTCAACAATACATTGGTCATCAAAGGTGATCCTTCCAATTTTGAGTTGCTCAAGGAAGAAGGTCTGTCACAAATGGATGTTTTTATTGCAGTAACTCCCAATAGCGAAACCAATATCATTACTTCTTTGATGGCCGAAACCTTAGGTGTATATAAGACCATAGCCTTGGTAGAAAATCTAGATTATACACATATTTCACAGAATATTGGTGTCAATACCATGATCAATAAAAAAATCATTGCGGCCAATAATATTTTTAGATTTGTGCGTAAAGGAAAGGTAGAAGCGATAGCAAGTTTACATGGTGTAGACGGAGAAGTGATAGAATATGTCATTCACAAAGAAAATAAAATGACTAGACTACCATTGCGACAAATAAAATTTCCGGACCAAGCTATCATCGGTGCTGTGATCAGAAATGATGAAACGATAATACCTACAGGAGATTTTGTGTTAATGGTAAATGACAAGGTTATTATTCTGGCTTTACCAGGTGCCATAGGAAAAATTGAAGATTTATTCAGATAAGCCATGCAGATAAACCTTCAACCTATATCCAATGTCGTCGGCGTCTTAATGATTTTGCTGGGAGTAAGCATGTTTGGCACAGCATTTATTTCCAATTATTATGAGGCTACCGATACGGTCAGTTTTATTAAATCTGGCGGCATTACCACACTATTTGGGGCTTTATTATGGAGTTATAAATTCAGTAGTAGTGCCATAGTTAATAAAAAGGAAGGATACTTAATTGTAGCATTAGGATGGTTTTTTTTAGGTTTCTTCGGTGCATTGCCTTTTTATTTTGCAGGAGTGACACCTAGCTTTACGGATGCCATATTTGAGTCTGTATCGGGATTTACCACTACAGGCGCCACCATATTTAATGAAATAGAAGTCTTACCGCATGGCATTTTGTTTTGGAGAAGTCTTACGCATTGGATAGGAGGGATGGGTATTATAGTGTTGACGGTAGCTCTGTTTCCATTGTTGGGTATAGCAGGTATTGAACTATTTGTAGCTGAATCTCCTGGCCCAACTGCTGATAAAATACACCCAAGAATCAAGGAAACGGCCAAAAGACTATGGTTTATTTATTTTGGTCTTACTGTTGTATTATTTTTTCTATTGTGGGTAGAAGGTATGTCGCCCTTTGATGCCATTAACCATGCCTTTGCTACGATGGCCACAGGTGGTTTTTCTACCAAAAACGCAAGTATTGCTTTTTTTCAGTCTGCTACTATTGAATATACTTTGACTTTGTTCATGTTTGTGGCAGGGTGTAATTATGTTGTTATTTACTACTTGTTAAAAGGGAGATTGAGAAAAGTGTGGATCAATGAAGAATTTAGATATTATTCTTTATTTATTGTTGGTACTTCACTTATTCTGGGTTTATGGATAAATTTTATGGTAGGTGGTGAATATGAGCAGAACTTCAGGAATGGCTTGTTTACCCTGGTGAGTCTAGTGACGACGACAGGCTTTGTGACTACTGATTACACCTTATGGAGTCCAGGCCTGACCATGTTTTTTTTCTTGACATTATTCCTAGGCGCGTGTGCAGGTAGTACAGCAGGAGGCATTAAATTCATCAGGCACATGGTTTTTGTCAAAAATACATATCTTGAGTTTAAAAGGATTTTGCACCCTAGAGCTATGATCAGAATCAAAATCAATAAGGAAACTGTAGCTCCGAGGATACTCACACATATCTTAGTGTTTTTGCTGGTTTATCTCATGCTTTTTATTGTTGGTTCGCTTGCAGTGACAGTGATCGGTATGGAGTTTATAGATGCGATAGGAGGAGTAGCCACGACTTTGGGCAATGTAGGACCTGCTATTGGAAATCTAGGACCTGTCAATAATTTTTCGGGTGTACCTATGGGTGCAAAATGGGTATTTACATTTTTGATGTTGCTCGGAAGATTGGAATTATTTACTATATTGATCATCTTTACCCCTTTCTTTTGGAGATCGAATTAGGTAATCATCGTTATAAAGGCCATGTGTAAAAAAGGACCGAAAATTAAGCTATTATTCATTAAACAAAAAACATTATGGGATTAGTTTATGCAGAAATAGAATTAATCAATGGTGATGTCTTATCAATGGTCCGACGTGTGATCATGGATGAAGATGAAGTGAGAAAAATGTACGTGAATATGTTAGTTGACTCAGGCGCATACAATTTGTGTATAAATGAGGTCATTCAGGAGTAACTACAGTTTCCCATTGTAGAGAAACGTAAAACTCAACTTGCCAATAGGTCTATAGAAGGATATGATGTAGTCGATAATGTCCAGGTTAGGTTTAACCCAAATAAGTCATTAAAAAATCAATTACAAGCCAAAACACCTTCAAAAT